>JAACEL010000359.1 GCA_011682535.1 Nitrospiraceae bacterium
GACGCAACCCCCGTCGCGATCGACACCATCCAGGTGTATTCGTCGGGCATCGTAGGAGGCAGTCAAGCGGATGCGGTCACAATCCGGCTCATGATTCGCAATGCAGCGGATCAGGTGTGGTATCTTTCTGAGGTAGTCGACTCGCCGCACCCGCCTGCCGGAACGACCACATTCACACCCGTCGATTTCGACCCCTCGGCTCTGACTTGGGACACGGTCAACGAGGACACCGTCCTGAATGCCTTCACCGGTCTTGACGAGACGGCGCTCACGCTGGTCGGCAGCCCCGACACTTGGGCGAATCTTGGAATCGTGAATATCGATGGCGGAGGCATATACCTTGAAGATTTCGCTGGCGACGGTTCGCGAGACCTGCGAACCCGCTACAGTGGCATCAATTGGCTTGAAGAACCGGCACTTCCTATCATCACATTGATTGGTTCCGCAAATGTCAGCGTTCCTCAAGGCGATCCCTATGTCGATGAGGGCGCCACGGCAAGCGACGTAGAAGATGGGGATATTACCGCTGACATCGTCGTCGGTGGCGATACGGTGGATACCGACGCTGCGGTGGGTACCGAGTTCGTAATCACCTACAACGTGACGGATTCGGATGAGAATGCCGCAGAGGAAGTCACCCGCACCGTGACGATAGCGGAAAGTTGCAGCACGCCGGGCGATTTGGCGGCACTTGGAAATGGTTGGAAGAATCTTCTGAATGGCAACAAAGTTCCGCCATTTGTACCGGCTCTGTTCCCCGACACCTGGGCTGAGTTCGATGTCGAAGGCACGGTCCTAGCTCCAGGCGGTGCAGGTGACGGTGACGGATTGCCGGATGCGGTTCAGACCGCTATGGTCGCTACCGCACTGTGTGGCGACTTCCCGCTATCCCAAATTGTCACGAGTCAGTACGACGCCAACTTGGCTGATCTGACGGCTGCTGTGGCGCCACTAGGGCCCCTATTCCCTCAGGCCTTAGTTCCGCTGTTGGCGGCGCAAATGGGTTTCAGTCAAGAAATGCAAGACACCTACGCGGGTCTCATATTCGCTCTCACGCAGGGTAACGTTACGCTTGACTTGGCGAACTACGCGGTCTTCGGCGCCACCAAGACCGACAGCGAGCCCTTCAGTGCCGATGGCGACCTTGATGGCGACGGTATTTCTAACGTGGACGAATACGATGCCGTAATTGCCGCTGGAGGCGATCTCGATCTGTTTCTCCAGGTGGTTTCCGATGCGTCCGCGTTCTGGCCTGGCAATCCAGACCTACCCGTCGCGAGTATGGTCGGTCTGGGTCTGTTGGCGGGCGCTGTGAGCTTGGGCAGCCTGCTGAGCCTTCGCCGGAAGAAATAGCATTGCGCGAACCTGTTTTTCTGTTCGTGCCAAGAGTATGATATCGGAGCCGGACGGCGGGTAGCCTACCGCCGTCCGGCTCCGCTCGTTTGGAGCAAGTCTGACTCCGCGCCAAGGACACCGATAGTGCGACGCGATTCCTACAAGCTATTCTCACAGGGCACGATAGGCTCCCTCAACGTCAAGAACCGATTCGTGCGCTCGGCCACGTATGAGACTGCCGCTTCAAGCGGACTTGTGACGGACCAGTGCGAACACCTCTACCGAACACTGGCCCGTGGCGGATCGGGACTCATCATCACGGGACATATGGCCGTACTTCGGGCAGGCAGCGTGGGGCCGCACCAGACGCATATCTACGAAGACGCGCACACATCGAGCATACGCCGAATCGTCCATGCCGCTCGCACAAGTGATCCATCGTGCCGAATAGTGGCGCAACTCAACCATATCGGAAGAAACGTCCTGTTAGACAATTCCTTGGCCGAGCCCGTCGGCCCCAGCGCGGTGCCTTTGCCGATACTCAGGCGCCGTCCACGCGCGCTCTCCACCGGCGAAATCGAGGCTATTGTTGCCGCGTTCGCCGATGCCGTGCGGCGTGTTCGCGATGCCGGCTTCGACGGAGTGCAGATCAATGCCGCCCATGGTTGGCTCTTGAGCAGTTTCTTGTCGCCTTACTCCAACCGCAGAGAAGACCGTTACGGAGGCGGGCTGCAAGGCAGGCTTACGATCCTGCGGGAGATCATGGGGCTGGCCAGGAACCGGGTGGGATCGGAGTTTCCAATCCTGGTCAAGCTGAACTGCGATGATTTTGTTCCCGGAGGCCTGGATGCGGACGGTTTCCCCGCGCTCGCCGAGGCCGTGCAGGAGGCCGGCGTGGATGCCATTGAGGTGAGCGGGGGCACGTGGGACTGTCTTACCCTCACCAAGGCGGACCTCGGCTTCCCTCCCATACCGCTTCCCGAGGCGCGCATGGGGATCGAGCGCATGGAGCGCCAGTCGTACTTCGCCACGTATGCAGCCCACCTGGACCTCTCCGTGCCCGTCATTCTCGTGGGCGGCAACCGCTCAATCGAAGGCATGGAAGGGCTGCTGCAAAAGGGCACAGCCGATTTCTTCGCCCTGGCCCGCCCCCTGATTCGCGAGCCGGGTCTACCCAAGCGTTGGCTGGAGGGACGCGGGCCTGAGGCCCCCGAGTGTGAATCCTGTAACGCCTGTCTCCTTTCACTCAAGTGGGGGCCGACGCGCTGCCTGGCGCGCGACAGAAGGACGCGTTTCGCAGCCCGGAAGGTGGTCCGGCACGGCTGGAAATTGTTTCTGAGATAGGGGCAAGCGTCGAGACTTCCCCTGCCAGCAAGATGGAGGGGAGAGCCGTTTCAGGACTTCCAGCGGCCTGCGTGCGCCTGAGCCCCGCAGGATTCCCGTATGATCAGCTCAGTCGGAACCGCCGCGCTACGGGCGGCCGCCTCGCCCTTGGCTTCGACCGCATCGACCAGCATTTCCGTGGCGGTTTCAGCGAGCGCGTGAATGTCAACCGAGACGGACGTGATTGGCGGATCCAGATAGCCAAATTCCCGAACGTTCTTGGTGCTGATCATGGCCATGTCGTCTGGCAGCGTCAGGCCGGCCCGTTTCAGCGAGAACTGCAGGGGGCCGGTCAAGATCGCTTTGGGGACGAAAAGGGCCGTCGGCCGTGGCTCAAGCTCCAGCACTTGGCGCGAGATTTCGTCAGCGCGGACCATCAACTGATCCTCTGCGATAACCCCCACACGAATGCACGAATGCTCGGGTTTCTGACAGACGATACCGGCTTCACCGTACGCCCGGAGGTATCCGTTGAAGAACTGCGGCCGAGCCCAAGGCGTTACCAGCGCAATGTGCCGGTGCCCGAGCTTCAGCAAGTGCTCCACCGCTTGCCGCGCCTGTTCTCCGAAGTCGACCCGGACAAGGTTATGGGCTCCCTGGGGCTGGTCTGGGGCATCGTATGCGGCCACGTAGGGTACGCCCGCGTTTTCGACCTCACGAGACAGATCCAGCATGCCGGCATCATTGAAGCTGTAGTCCAGGAAGTAGACCCCCGCGAACATGCCTCCCCGGAGCAGCGGCAGGTACTCTTGCAGGCCATAGCCATCCTGCGTGACCGAGCAGCCGAGCACATAGTAGTTCCGGTGATGAGCACTGGTCTCAAACGCGGCCAAGCACTCGCGGTAGAACGCACTGAAATGGAGGCCTTGTGTAAGCAAGGCAAGGATTCGCGTGTTCTTGGTGGAGAGTCCTCGGGCGAAGACATTCGGCTGGTAGCTCAACCGTTCGGCCGCTTTGCCCACCCGCTCGCGCGTCGCCGCGGCAATTTCCTTATCCCCTTTGAGAGCCCGGGATACGGTGGATATGGATAGCCCGACCAGTTCGGCAATGTCCTTAAGCGTGGTTTTTTGACGCGCCATTTTCGTAGTTACCTTCGCCTCGAACAAGCGATTACCGTTTTTAAGCGGGTTGCACCCTTATAACCCAAATGACTGGATACCGCAAATTTGCACTGAACCTCCGGTGTGACGCCGATGTGCAATGGAACACTCTGGGAGCGATATGCTAAGGTTGGCACGTTTCCCTAAGCCTCAGGACGCCGCCACATGCATGCGTGACGGTGACGGGTGGCGTACAGCATGCTGTCGGGCAAAACGTGTTGACGAAGCGGCGCCTCGAATGATATCCGGCGCTCTCACGGCCGCGCGTTCCGGTTCCCAGTCAGCAAAGCAGGTTCCCGTATGTCTGAAACCAGCATTAGTCCCGGACGCGTCTGGCTGGCCATGTTGGCCGTATTGGGGGCGATCCTCTTGGCGGCCCTGGCCGGGTTCTGGCTGGGAGAGAAATCCGTCAACATCGACACAGCCCCCCCGGCGCCGCAACCTTCCGCAGACACGCCACCAGGTGAGCCCCTCGAAGCCGCCGCCGAAGAACCGGCGCCTCCGCTGCATTTCCTCGTTTCCGTGCCCACGGGCGATCCGGGAGATCCCGTTCTCGAAGAGATCCGGATGGCTTCCGAAGCCGGCATCCACCAGTACGTGTTGCCCGTCCCCCTCAGTTGGAGCGAAGGCCCCGCCAGCGGGCTGGAGTTCATCGAGGTCTTGTTGGGAGCCGACCCGAAGGCCACCGCGATCCTGCGCGTGGACCTCAACCCGCCTCGGGATTGGTTGGAAGCACATCCCGAAGCGGCCGCGTTGGCCGATGGGCAGACATTGAATACGATTTGCCTTGCCTCGTCCGTCTGGCGAGAGGAGGCCACGCGAGTCTTGGACGTTCTGCTCACGGCGGTCAAGGAGCGGTACCCCGATGTCGTAACGGGTTACGTGATCGCCTGTCTTGACTCCGGTCAATGGTACCGGGACGGCGCCCGCGACGTCTCGAACGCGAACACGGAAGGTTTCCGCCGTTGGCTGCGGGCACGGTACGGCAGCCACGACGCTTTGCAGCGGGCCTGGAGCGACACAGACGCCAACCTCGACAAGGCTGCGATCCCCGTTAGGCCGGCGAACGGCGAAGGGGACGGAGCATTCCTGAATGGCCCCGCCGCCCGGCCCGAACTCGACTTCCGCCGCTATTCGGCGGAGATCACGGCGGAGACAATCGCGCAGATCGCTTCACACGTCAAGACAAGCGCCGGCGAACAGACGACGGTGCTGGCCCCCTACGGGTACACGTTCGAGGCGCCGGGGGATGGGACCGCCCACTTTGCGCTGGCACGGCTTCTGGACAGCCCGCTGGACGGCTTCGTCAGCGCGGTCTCTTACGCGGACCGCGGTCTGGGCGGCGTGGGAGGAATGATGGGGCCGGTTGACAGCGCCAGGTTGCACGGGAAGATCTGGTGTCTCGTCGACGATACCCGCACGGGAATCTCCCGGGACGAGATGACGGGCACATTGACCCGCCCGAAGAACATCCGCGCCGAGGACGTGTACCGCGTACAGCAGCGCAACTTCGCCGCGGCAGTAACCCACGGCTTGGGCCTGTTCTGGTCGGACATGCAGGGCGAAGGACGATTGCACGACACCGAAATGTGGCAGCGCTTCGGCGAGATGCGGGCCATCTACAGCGAAGTCAACACCTGGCCCTCCGAGGGCAAAGGCATATCGACACCCCACTTGGGAGGTCCCACCCTCGCGATCGT
>JAACEL010000360.1 GCA_011682535.1 Nitrospiraceae bacterium
GGGCAAGGACGGTAGAGTTTTGTTGCGCTTGCGCCGCCGGTGGTGTTTGAGAAGCGCCGCACGAAGCTCGTCCAGATTTAGCGCCGCCACTTCCACCAAGCGATCCGCACTGGGCAAATCACCGCCCATCCAGTTCTGCCATCGTGTGCCCGAGGTCTTCCTGGCGCCCAAAGCATCCTCTATACCGTTGAGGCTTCCTATGCGTGCCGTCACAGTGAGGAACAATCCCGTTACTATCCGGCTGATGGGAATGAGCGAATACGGACGTTGGTCCGTGACTTTTTGGAGATCCTCGCGGAGGCCATAGATTCTATCCGCATACTTGAGGAAGCGGCTAAGAATCGCCCTCTTCCTTTCGTCGCTTGAGTTCGTTCCACGCCCCCTCCGAAACCTGCTCCAAGAGGTCCGTCGCCATGTGGTAGTTCCCCACCCACGCACGGACTTCCTCTTCCATGGCCGATGGCACAAAGACTTGGCGCTTCTTCCCCTTGGCACTGGACACCAGATAAACCGCGCGGTGCCGTTCGCCCCGAGTGCAGCGGCAGCCCTTCTTGCCGCAAGTCACATGGCGAACACTGAGCGTAGCGTGGATGAGCGTGAGCGTCCTTCCACCAGCGAGTTGGGCCAAGCGCGAGCGCAGCTTGCGGAATCGCTGGGTGAAACAGCATACCACGCCTGGCGGGTAAGGAAGAGCCTTCTTCTTTTTTCTTCCAACTCGCCGGATAACTTCGCCGTAGCGCGCGGAGCAAGCTCAGCCTCACCAACAACTCGAGAGCGGCTTTCACCCACCGGGTGATGGCATGGCTGAGCGTATCTCGCACGTAACCAAGCTCTTCGGGCGCGTCACAATACGCTACCCGACGTTCGGGGTTTCTTTACACACGAGAAAAGAAAGAGACTCGTCACAAGAATTTGTGCATGTGGGTTGTCGATAAGTACTCATAACCAACGTGAATACAATGAGATAGCGGGGTTGAGTACTCACGGAGAAACCCAAGCGCCAATGAAGTGTTTTCTTTTTGACAGGATAACAGGATACACACAATTGCTTCGGCGTAGAACGACCGATTGAGAATTCCTGGATTCAAGGACCGAGTACAACTCGGGAACGAGGCAAGCGTATAAGGGTGGATGCAGCGAAGCGGAACCCACCCTCGGGCTTTTTGACACAGGCTTTGGGCGCTCACGAGCACACCATACACCAGTTCTTCTTTGCGCTCTTTGCGCCTTTGCGCGAGACCCAGAAAGCCGTGGAAGCCACAGAAGCGTTCGCAATTAAAAAATAGTTGCTGTCCCTATTTTTATATTTTTACTATTTTTATACTGCGCAGACCGCGCGAGCACATGTTGGAACACTTGCGCGGCCTCCTCGAATGCGATACTGTGACACGTCGCTGTGGGTGCATCCCGCCCCGCACCTGTAAAGGGAGAGATACCATGACGTTGAGTGTCCACACCGTGGCGCTGTTTGCCCTGACATGCACCGCTTCCGCCGCCGCCCCACCCGATCCCCTCATTCAACTCGACAGCCTTCGCGGTGGCCTCGATACCCATCTCATCATCGGCAATGGCGACCTCATGGCCTTCATCGAACAAGATGGTGGCGACTTGGTCATCGGCACGTCCAAGAACGATGTCTGGGACATTCGCCTTGAAACCGATCAAGACCTGCCGCTCGTTCCGATTAAGGAAATCGTGGACGTGGCCCACAACGGCAAGGACGGACTCTCTCCCGGTAAGGCCCTCCAAGAACTCGTCGCCGCCAACGCCCACCAACAAGACAGCTACCACCGCAACCCCTACCCATGCCCCCGTATGACCGCCCGATGGCGTCTGCCCCTGTCCGAAGAAATCCTCGACGCCACCATTGCCCCCGACGGACTCGCCACCATCCGCCTCGCAGGGGGCGGCCGCATCCGTTGTTTCGTCCACGCCAACCAGAACGTCGTCATCCTCGAACAAGACACTCCCGGCGCCGCGCCCACCCTCGAAGCCATCCTCGAGCCCGAGATCATCCCCGCCGCCGAAACCGGCCGCGAAGAAGACTGCCATTGGCTCGTTCAGAAACTCCCCGACGACCTCGACGTCCCCGGCATTACCTTCGCCGCCGCGGCCGTCGGCAAAGAGGGCCGCTATGTCCTCGCGCAGGTCACCAACCTCGAGTCCGACACCCCCCGCAAGGCGGCGATAGACAAGGCGCGCCAAGCCCTGGCCATCGACGCCGCCGAATCGCTCCAGCAGCACCAGGCATGGTGGCGCGACTATTGGTCCCGATCCGCCATTAGCCTCGACGACAAAGATCTCGAAATGCTCTGGTATCGTCAGCTCTACTTCATGGGCGCTACCATACGCGCCGGGAAAGCCTCCCCAGGCCTCTTCGCGCCGCTCACCAACAACCAGCCCGCCTGGCACGGCGACTACCACACCAACTACAACATCCAACAGACCTACTGGTCCGCCCTCGCCGCCAACCACGCCGACATGCTGGAACCCTATAACCGTCTCATCGCCCAATACCTGCCCCGAGCCCAATGGCTCGCCCGCAAGATCTACGGCGTTCCCGGCGCCTTCTATCCCCACGTCATCATGTACCGCGAACCCGCCGACCCCGAGACCTGCAAGGCCGTCAACAACCGTCAATACCTCCACATCGAATGGGCCTACACCCTCGGTGTCACCTCATTCACCGTCCAAAACCTCTGGTGGCGCTACCAGTACCAGCCCGATCGCGGCTATCTCGAACGCGTTGCCTATCCCGTCATCGCCGAGACCGCCCGGTTCTACGAGAGCCTGCTCCAGCAATACCGCGACGAAGACGGCAAGTCGCGACCGCCGACGGTGTCCCCCGAACACTGGGGTTGGACGTCCAATCTCCGCAAGAACCGCAACTGCACCTTCGATACCGCCCTCATCGCCTTCAACCTCAAAGCCGCCACCGAGGCCGCCGCTATTCTGGGCCGCGACGCAGCGGATAGCGCAAAATGGATCAAGGCCCTCGACCTACTGCCCGATTACCCCCGCCATACCGGCGACGACACGCGAATCGTCGATGTGGAGAACGCGGCGCCCATTCAGTACAACATCCCCATTCCGTCCACCGTCGTTTTCCCCGGCGATCAACTCACCCACTTCTCCCCGAGCGCCGACAAGGATATCTTCACCCATACCATTGCCGTCATGGACTCCAACGGCAACAACGACATGGTCATCAACTCCATCGCCCGCGCCCGGCTCAGCATGCCCGACGCCTACGAATACCTCCGGCGCGAATCCCTCGCCCGCCTCCGCCCCAACGGAACCCTCACCCTCAACCGCAACGAACCTCAATACAGATTCAACACCTTCGGTCACTACACCGAGATGTACGGCGCCGCCGCCGCCGTATCCGAACTCTTGATGCAGAGCGTAGGGGGAATCATCCGCGTCTTCCCCGCTTGGCCTCAAGGCAAACCCGCCGCCTTCACCCAACTCCGCGCCATCGGCGGCTTCCTGGTCACCGCCCAGACCGACGGAACCACCATTGGCCCCATCACCATCCAAAGCACCGCCGGCGGCCCATGCGCAATCCAACTCCCTTGGCCCAAGGCGAACCTCGGGACCGAGACCCTACCCCCAGACGCCCAAGGCATCGTCCACTTCGAGACCCAAGCGGGGGAGGAATACGTGCTGAGCGAAGCGGGGTTAAAATAGCACGATGCCGGACGATTTACGTCAGCCGCGTTAGAGCTGTTTAAGGATGAGGTGCGGTGCAGATTCCGCCGCGAGGACAAGGAGAGCAAGGAGGAAAAGCGCAAGCATCGTGGTGCTATGCTGAGTTTCTCTGACGCGGTTCTCCGCTGCCGCAGCAAGCAAGCGGCCCGCATATCATCCCTAAACTGCTCTAGCACGGCATTATTAGTATGCTTTCGGAGAATGGTGGGGGGTCAGTGGTGTAGAATGTCAGTTGCCCTTGTGCTGGCTCGCGGGCGACTCGCGATGAAGTCCACGGACACAACGGATCCATGGATGGCGGCGCCATGTCAGGCGGCGTTCGGGACCGGGGTTTTCTTTGACTCGTATGCGCTGAATTGGTATGCTCAGCAGTCAATAGTTTTCCTGGGAAGAACGCGCGAGAGCTGACATGTACGAGGAATTCTACGGCCTCACTGAACGGCCCTTCAACCTCACGCCCGATCCGCGTTTTCTCTATTTGAGTGAGAAACACAAAGAGGCCTTCGCCCACCTGCTGTTCGGCATCAAGAATCGCTCCGGGTTCATCATGGTGTCCGGAGAGATCGGGACGGGCAAGACGACCATCTGCCGCAGTCTGCTCAATCAGCTCGACGCCGACACCGAAGTCGCCTTTATCTTCAACCCTTGTCTGTCGCCCGAGGAACTCCTGCGCCACATCAACCAGGACTTCGGCATCGAGACACGCGGCCAGACGGTCAAAGAACTGGTCGACGAACTCAATGAATTCCTCCTGGCGCGCAACGCGCGCGGCAAGAATTGCGTGCTCGTCATCGACGAAGCCCAGAACCTCGCCCCCGGGGTGCTCGAACAGATCCGGCTGCTTTCGAACCTGGAGACGGAAACCCAGAAACTGCTTCAGATTGTTCTCATCGGACAGCCGGAGCTGGCCGAACACCTCCAGCTTCCCGAGTTGCGCCAGTTGAACCAGCGCATCACCGCCCGCTACCACCTCAAGGCCCTCAACCGCGAGGAAACACTCCAATACATCGCCTACCGCCTGCGCACCGCGGGCGGTAAGGGCAAGGTGGGCTTCACACGCGCCGCCGTGCGCGCCGTCTATCGCATCTCCGGGGGCACCCCGCGCGTCATCAACTCGGTATGCGACCGCGCGCTCCTCATCGGTTACACCCGCGAGATGCGCGACATCGGCAAGGCAATTGTCAAGCGGGCCGCCCGCGAAATCCGGGGCGAACGGGTCAAACGCAAGAAACGCACCGCGGCACAGGTTGCCAAGAGCTTCCTGCCCAACCCCGCCTTGGTTGGCATGGCGGCCGTCGCCATGGGGTTCCTCTTCATGGTGAAGTATCTCGATCTGTCGCCGGTACGTTACCCGGACGTCCCGCCTCCCGCTTATCCAACCGGCGCCGCCGCGCCGCCGCCGGTGTTCACGCCTCGATCCCAGAACACCATCGCGGAGGCCACCGTGGCCGAACCCCGCGAGCCCATCGACGAGGCCGCCACACGCAAGGCCATAGAATACCTCATCGAAGCACTGAAGCCCACCCCTCCCCCGCCACCACTGTCCGAACGCCTCAGTACGATCGATCCAGCCGCCGCACGGCACACGGCCCTTACCGCCGTATTGCGTGCGTGGGACATGGCCCTCGTCGGAGCCCGTCCCGAAGGGGATTCGGCCGAGGAACTGATCACTTTCGCCAAGAGCAACGGCCTCACCGTGGAAACCCCCGAGCCGACAATCGACGCGCTCGGGGCCATCCGCCTCCCCGTGCTTGCCCTCATGCAGGCCGGCGGCCGCACTTTCTGGACCGCATGGCTCGGCGTCGAGAACGGGAAGTTCCGCATCACCACGGAGACTGCCGAAGGTCTGCTCGTGTCGCGCGAAGAACTCCAGAGTTGTTTCGCCGGCAAAGCACTCGTACTCTGGCGCGACAGCCGCCCGGACGCCCCAAAGCTCCGGGAGAACATGCGTGGCCCGGAAGTGCTCGAGTTGCAGCGCAACCTGATTGCACTTGGGCGGTTCTGGAGTGAGCCCACCGGCGTGTTCGATGAAAAAACCCGACGGGCTATCGCCCGGATCCAAGTTGAAACCGGTATCGACATAGACGGCGTTGTCGGCAAACAGGTCCGCATGGTGCTCGCCAGTTGGCTACGCGACGCCCAGACGCCCCGATGGGAGCGGGAATCGACCCCTGCCGACCCGCCGCCCGTGCAGGCCGAGACCGTGACCGCAGACGCCGCGCCGGTGGTCACGGAGAAAGCCGAAGAGGAACCTCCGGAAACCGGCGCAGTTGCGCCGGAAGCAGAAACCCCTGAGCAACAGGAGCCGCCCCCATC
>JAACEL010000361.1 GCA_011682535.1 Nitrospiraceae bacterium
AGTGTTATGGAGTTATGTGATGGGTTTACGGCAATCCAGAATGCCCCGTCCTTTGGGCGGGGTTAGGCCGTTTCGAGCGACTTCTTACCGGGAAACGGGCGGTTCAGTTGAAGGACATGCACGGACTCGTTGAGTCTTGCTCAAGCAGCGATAGATTGGCAAATTGCCGGACAACCCCGCCGTGCCGCAACTACAGGCGTTATCTGGCACACTTCAGACGCGCCACAACGTGCCCCCGGCATTTGGGGGGGGCGCACTGAGTTCGGATGTACTTGGTTCATCTGGCGTGATACCATGGCGTTCGATTGAGACTACTGCATGACGACCAGAGGACGCGGGTGTGTTTATCGACGTGCATGTGCATGTGAGGCGTATCCCTGGCCCCCTGCGAGGGGGCAAGCCGGCCTATGCGACGCCTCAACATCTCATCGAGCGCTACGACGCCATCGGCGTGGAACGCGCGGTACTGCTGCCCGGGGTCAACCCCGAATGCGCCTACGTGCCGCAGTCGAACGAGGAAGTGATCGAACTCGCCGAGTTGTACCCCGGACGTTTCATCCCATTTTGCAACGTGGATCCCCGTGCTCTCACCAACACGCCCGGCGCGCCCCTGGGCGACCTGTTGCGCCACTACAAAGACCAAGGCTGCAAAGGTATTGGTGAGGTGGCCCCCAATCTGCCCTTCAGCCACCCTCTTGTGCGCAACCTGTTCAAGCACGTCGAGGATGCCGGGATGCCCCTGGTCTTCCATATCGCCCCCGAAATCGGCGGCTTTTACGGCCTCTACGACGACCCGGGCCTGCCGCAGCTCGAGTACACCCTGAGAATGTTCCCCAACCTGCGCTTCCTGGGCCACTCCCAAGCTTTCTGGGCCGAGATAGGGCGGCTGGACACGCCCGGCGACCGCTACGGATACCCCGACTACCCCGTGCGGGAAGAAGGTGTGGTGCCTAAGTTGTTCAGAAGGTACCCCAATCTGTACGGCGACCTGTCGGCGGGTAGCGGATGTAACGCCCTGACACGCGACGAGGACTATGCCGTGCAGTTTCTCAACGAGTTCCAGGATCGCCTCCTGTTCGGCACCGACATCTGCGCACCCGACACCGAGACGCCCCTGGTCGACTTCCTGCTCCAACTGCGCGACGCAGAACGCATCCCCGAATCCGTATTCAACAAAGTGGCGCGCGAAAACGCGATCGCGCTGCTAGGGCTGGACGAGTGACGCTAACGGCCTTGTCCCCATGGCGGACAAGGCACAGGAGTGACGCATGGGACATGCAGCAAACCCCGACGTGGAATACCGCAGGCTACAGCAACGCTATGATCGCAACGTAACCGGTGCGCCGTATTCCCCCACTTTCATCAAGATTCTCGAGTTGCTCTTCACCCCCGAAGAGGCGGCGCTTGCGCGCCGCATCCCCGGCAGCCCCACCTCCCTGCGTCAACTCTCCGCCAAACTCGGCATCCCGCCCGACGAACTGGACCCTCAACTCACCGCCATGGCCCAACGAGGCGTCGTGCTCGATCTGACCTTTGGCGGGAAACGCTACTTCGTGTTGCCGCCCGTAGTCGTCGGCTTCTTCGAATTCGCCTTCATGCGCGTGCGCGAAGACATCGACCAGGCGGAGCTCGCCCGCCTGTTTGAAACCTACATGTTCGAAGAAGACCGCTTTTGCTCCTCCGTCTTCCAGAAGCAGACCAGCATCGGCCGGACCTTCGTGCACGAGACCGCCCTGCCCGAAGGCGACCACACCGAGATCCTCGACTGGGAGCGGGCCAGCAGCCTCATCGAGAACGCCACGGCGGTCGCGGTCGGACTCTGTGCCTGCCGCCACAAAGCCGAACACCTCGGACATCCGTGCGAGATCGAGGTCGAGAACTGCCTCAGCCTCAACAGCGGCGCCACCTCCATGGTCCACGCCGGCAACGCCAAGACCATCACCAACGCCGAGGGCATGCGCATTCTCGAGAAGGCCCGCGAAGACGGGTTGGTACAAACCGGCGACAACGTCAAGAACGACATGTCATTCATGTGCAACTGCTGCGGGTGCTGCTGCGGCTTCATGCGCGCCATCAAGACCTTCGACCTCAAAACCGCTGCCGTCACCTCCAACTGGATCGCCGGCGTCGACCACGAACGCTGCCGCGGGTGTACCCTGTGCGAGAAGGCGTGCCCCATCGACGCCATCGCCATGGTGGAGGTCCAGGGCGACGGGGAAGAGAAACGCAAGAAGGCCGTCGTCGACGAGTCCGTGTGTCTTGGTTGCGGCGTATGCTACGGCTCATGCAAGTTCGACGCCATCGGTATGCGTTCCCGCGAACGGCGTGTCTTCACGCCCGAAGACGTCTTCGATCGCGTCGTCAACATGGCCATCGAACGCGGCAAGTTGTCCGGTCTCCTATTCGAGAACCCCGAACAACTCCACCACCGCGCCCTCGCCCGCGTCATCAGCATCCTCGAGAAGAGTCCCCCCTGGAAAGCCGCCATGGCCATCAAACCCCTCAAGTCAGCCTTCCTCAACCGCCTCATCGAGAAAGCCCGCCCCTGAGACTTCACGTCGGCAGCGTTGGACGCGTCACGATTTCTGCACCGCTGTGCCGCCTTCAGGCGATTCCCGTCCACGTCGAACAACGACACCAACTCCAATTCCGGCGTCTCGCATAACGCCGGGAGATGTCCATACCCCGCCACCGTCCCGCATCCCATCAGTCCGATTCGCTTCATACGCCGATTCCCTCAATGAGCCATGTCATCTTGTCTACCATAGTCTGCTTCATGGACAGTGTAAGAGTTCTGTGAGACGAAGTACAGGCACCCAAGCGTGTGTGGCAGGGGGGGATTGCGGCGGCTATGGCGCACTGATCAGCGGAAAAGAAGACACACGGACCGGTGGTCCCGGTGATAGTATTTATGAGATCTTATCTTGACATATGTATACTTGCATGGTAGGATCTCCATAGGATCGCCTGGTAGCCCACCGAGGCGTGATGGCCTGGGCGGAGAAAGGGAGGTGCAGCATGATGCATGCAACGGCAGCCGGTGAGGATGCCCTGACTGGACTCCCTCAGCACGATGCCTTTGTCGCGGCTCTTGAGGAGGCCGTTTCGGGTGCGGCGGATTCCGCGGGGTCCGTGTCGATGGCGCTTGTGGACATCGACCACTTTGCCCGCCTGAATGGCGACTATGGATTCGCGGCGGGCGACGCGGTGTTGAAGGCGCTGGCCCAGTTTATCGAGGGCGCCTTCCGGGAGCGGGGCAAGGTGTTCCGCTTCGGTGGCGACGCCTTCGCGGTGCTGTTGCCGGGTTCGGAGAAGGAAGAGGCCTTCCTGATGATGGAGGAAGCCCGGCAGGGTATGTCGCGTGAGCGCGAAGTGCTCGCGGAGGACGGCCCCGTGACGCTTACGGCGAACGTGACGATCGGCGTGGCGGCGTACCCCGACGACGGGGTGAAGGTGGCCGAGATCGCTCGGAAGGCCAGCGAGGCGGTGTACCGCGCGAAGGTGAGCGGGGCCAACAAAGTATGCTTGGCGCGCGAAGAGAAGATGGTGACCAAGACGAGCCACTACACGCAGGGCCAGTTGCACGGTCTGTCGCGGCTGGCCAAGCGCGAGGGCGTGGGGGAGGCGGTGTTGTTGCGCGAAGCATTGGATGACTTGTTCAGGAAACACAACTCATAAGCGAGAAGGACACTCGGTATGGCCAAGAACATCTACGAGAAGATCTGGGACGCCCACCTCGTACACGAGGAGCCGGGACAGGATGCGATCCTGTACATCGACCGGCAGTACGTGCATGAAGTGACGTCGCCGCAGGCGTTCGAGGGACTGCGCATGACTGGACGCACGGTGCGCCGGCCCGAACTGACGTTCGCCACCATGGACCACAATATCCCCACCACCGATCGCTCGAAGCCGATTGAGGACCCGCTGTCGCAGACGCAGGTGGAGACCCTCGCGGCCAACTGCAAGCAGTTCGGTGTCGAGTGTTTCGGGATGGACCACCCCAAGAACGGTATTGTCCACGTGATCGGTCCGGAACTGGGCCTCACCCTGCCGGGCATGACGATCGTGTGCGGCGACTCGCACACCGCTACGCACGGCGCGATGGGCGCGTTGGCGTTCGGTATCGGCACGAGCGAGGTCGAGCACGTGCTCGCCACGCAGACGCTGCTGCAGAAGAAATCGCGCACGATGGAGATCCGCGTGACGGGTGCGCTGCCGGTGGGCGTCACGGCCAAGGACGTGATCCTGGCCATCATCGGCAAGATCGGTACGGCCGGCGGCACCGGCTACGTGATCGAGTATACCGGCGACGTCATCCGCAACATGACGATGGAAGAGCGGCTCACCGTCTGCAACATGACCATCGAAGCCGGCGCACGCGCCGGGCTGGTCTCGCCCGACGAAATCACATTCAACTACCTCAAGGATCGCGAGTATCTGCCCAAGGACAAGGCCTGGGACGAACTCGTCGACGCCTGGAAGGCCTGTGGGAGCGACGAGGGCTGCACGTACGACACCCTGGTCGAACTCGACGCCGCCGACATCGAGCCGCAGGTGACGTGGGGAACCTCGCCCGGTATGGTGACGGCTATCGGGGCGAATACGCCCGTGCTGGCCGACATCGAAAACGCCAACGAGCGTCTGGCGGCGGAGATAGCCCTCGACTACATGCAGCTCGAACAAGGCGTTCCGATGACGTCCATCGAGCCCAACGTCATTTTCATCGGCTCATGCACCAACGGACGGCTCGAAGACCTGCGCGCGGCGGCCGCCGTGGTCAAGGGCTACAAGCTTGCCGATGCCATCGACCTCGCCATCGTTGTGCCGGGCTCGTATCAGGTCAAGCTGGACGCCGAAGCCGAGGGACTCGACGCCGTTTTCAAAGAAGCCGGTTTCGAATGGCGCGAGCCGGGCTGTTCGATGTGCCTGGCCATGAACGCCGACGTGCTCAACCCGGGCGACCGATGCGCGGCGACCTCGAACCGAAACTTCGTAGGACGGCAGGGCAAGGGCGGTCTGACCCATCTCGTCAGTCCCGCCATGGCCGCGGCCGCCGGTATCGTGGGGCACTTCGTCGACATCCGAACATGGGAGTTCAAATAACATGAGAGCATTCACGACACTCACCGGAATCGTCGCGCCGCTCGAGGCGCTGAACGTAGACACCGACCAGATCATCCCCAAGCAGTTCCTCAAGCGCGTCGAACGCTCGGGCTACGAAGACTTCCTGTTCTTCGATTGGCGCTACCTCGACGACGGGTCCGTCAATCCCGAGTTCGAGATGAACGCCGAGCGCTACCAAGGCGCCTCGATTCTGCTCACGAAAGACAACTTCGGCTGTGGTTCGTCGCGCGAACACGCCCCTTGGGCGCTCGACAACTACGGGTTCCGCTGCCTGCTGGCCCCATCGTTCGCCGACATCTTCCACAACAACTGCTTCAACAACGGCCTGTTGCCGATTGTGCTGCCGATTGAGACGATTGA
>JAACEL010000362.1 GCA_011682535.1 Nitrospiraceae bacterium
TGTTGGAGTAGAAGTGGAGGGTGGACTTGCCGAACTGGACCATCATCCGGCGTTTGGTTTCGTTCATCACCGGTCCGAAGTATACCGCCTCCAGACCGTGCTCGATCGCAAAGCGCACGGTGTCGATGATGATATTCTCGTAGCAATGGTACGTCGTCCGGCGTTCGCGATCGAAGGCGCCGTGCAGCATGCGTAGCCCGCGGCCGGTTTGCACGAAAGTGTGGTAGCCGAGCATTTCGCCGTTCATCCATGCGATGAAGTGAACGAGATTCTCGGAAGGGCATTGGCAGGTCCGTGCCGTGACATCGATGAAGCTGTCCTGGAACGGCGCATGGATGACGCTTCGCGCGACGGTGGCCGTCATGCAGCGTCCGAGGGTGTCGAGCAGGGCCTCGGGTAACGCGCCGCGCACGACTTCGATCGTGCCGCCTTTGTTGGTGAACGCCTTGATCTTCCGCTTGATGTTCCGGTGCTGGTCGATGTAGTCCTGCGCCGTGCGCATCCCGTCGACCGGAACGACGCCGTCGCAGACGTAAGGGTACTTCATGGAACCCGAATGCAGCCCCTCGTCTTCGGCATGATCGATGATGATGGTTCCGTAGGAGTGCTTGCGGAGGTAATCAATCATCGCGCCGATGACTTCGGCATAGTCGCAGCCATCGGCCACGAAACCCGGGTTGGCAAGTATTTCGGCGCAGAATCCGACCCGTATCCAGACGCAAGCGGGGATGCCGAAGAGGTCGAGTCCCTGCTGGAGCAGGCGGTTGGCGAAGACGGCTCCGGACCACGCCCGGCATCGAGCCATGAACGCCACCCCCACCAGGCGGCCGCCGTCGTGGGCCCGCAGCACGCGCGGCTGGGTCATGCGCGTGCCCACCTGCGTGAAGCATTCGAACACGTCCCAGATCGCCTCGTCGAGGCCGTGCCGCGACAGGTATCCGGCGAACACGTCGCGCTCTTCCCTCGACAACATCCGGCCGTCCAGCGTCATTTCGAACATCGAACATTTCCCCAGTCCCGGTGGCGTCTTCACTCCAATCCGGTCACACCGCCCACATCGAGCAGGTACATCTGGCGCTGATCGCCGCCGTGCATCGAGTCGAGGCAGACGTACTTGCCCAGGCGGTCCCAGCGTGCGTGGAGATCGCAGCGGAACTCGCCCTTGAATTGTGGTGACAGGTAGAACTTGCCCAGTTCGACGACCTTGTTGTCGGACGGGCGATACAGGAGTTGGGTCTGCATGCGGTCGCGGTTGGGGTAGGTGTCGGTGAGCACCCACGTGCCGTCGGGCGAGTAGGTGCAGTGGCCGTCGTGTTTGAGGATGTCCTCGCCGATGACGGTCTTCGTTTCCGTCTGGTCGTCGTAGAGATGGAAATGGGTTCCCTCGGGTTCGATGGACCACGCGAGGATCTGTTTCGGGTTCTTCCAGATGAAGTGCGACACCATCCCGTGGTCGGCCACGCAATGCAGGCCCGAGCCGTCGGCGTTGGCGGTGAACATCCGCGTCACCCAACCACCCTTTTTCGGCGCACGGCGATAGGCGCGGTGGAGAAAGATGAACCGCGTCCCGTCCGTGTTCCAGAGCAGGTGGTTGAACCAATGCCTTCCTTCCGTCGGGTGGTTCTGCGGGATGGCCGCAATCCGGTCGAGCGAGATCACCGTCCGCGCCGCGCCCGTTTCCAGGTCGAGCGTATAGATTCCGAGCCCCTCCGGACACAACTCCCCCGCACCCGGGTCCACGCCACCCTTATACCCATAGCCGGGGCGGGTGTCGTCGATGCGGGCGAAGTTGGTGCCCACACCGCGCTTGCCGTCCGGGCTGACGGCGTAGATCGCCTTGGGCAGGCGGCGCTTCTCTCCGGTAAACACATCCTGAATCACCGAGATGAACTGGTCCCCGTCGCGGTCGTTGTAGATCACCTCGGAGTTCGAGCCGGGCATCCACTGCAGCATGCAGCCCTGTTGCCAGCTCCATGCGCGCGACTCCGCAAACGGGATCCAGCGGTCGCCATCCTCGATATCGACCATTCCCAACACCACCACGTCGTCGGGTGTCGGCGTACGTCCCTCGAAATCGACCTCCATCCCCAGTACATACCGTCCGGTGGGGTCGAACTGGTGTTTGTCGTAGTAGCCGAACCAGTGCGCTTTCGGTCCCTGTGTAATGGCGCGCACCGGCACGTTCGCTTGATAAGTCGCCTCCATTTCGGCCGCCCCTCCTTGCGTCGTCCAAGCCGCCCCAATGACCGCGATCAACGCGATCCCAATGTGTGACAGGACTTTCATGCCCGGCGACTCCGTTGTTTTCACATGTAATTGATCCACAGCATAGCAGAATCCGCCCCCGCTTGCGCCACGCCGCCCAGTTCACTATGATCTCCTCCAAGCATCCGTCCGCAGCCGCATAATAGGGAGTCATCTTCAATGGACGTCTTCAAAGCAATCGCCGAGCGTTTCAGCTACCGCGGACCCTACCGCGACGAACAGGTTCCTCGCGACGATCTGCGCCGCATCGTCGAGGCCGGTTTGCTGGCGCCATCGGGCAAGAACGCGCAGACAACCCGGTTTGTCATCGTCGATGACCCGGATCTGCTGGAACGGATCGGCGCAATACCGAGCGCAAACCGCTCGTTGCGTGAAGCGAAAGCGCTGATCGCCTGCATCGTCGACGTGAACCCCGAGGCCATCTACGAAGGATTCGCGTTTCAAATCGAGGATTGCGCGGCCGCGGTCGAGAACATGCTGCTGGCGGTGACGGCGTTGGACTACGCGAGCGTCTGGGTCGACGGCTGGTTGCGGGTGGAGGGCCGCGCACATGCCATCGGCGCTATGCTGGGCGTACCGGACGGCAAGGTGATCCGAGTGCTGTTGCCCGTTGGCGTTCCCGAAGGCGAGCGGCGGCAACCGCCGAAAATGCCGTTCGAACAGCGTGCTTTTTTCAATCGCTTCGGCGCTTGATCGCGAGGGACGGTCTCTGAGTTGGTGACGCGAAACTCCGGGACAGACCCCGCCATTCACTGCGCTCATTGGGTCAGTCCCGGAGATTCGCTCGGTCCTACCACCTCGTTCCCAAAGTTGTACTTGGGAACGCAATTGTGCGCGAAGTTATACTTCGCGGGCCTCGAAGGCGCAGCGCCGTTTCTCGATTGGACCTACCGGCCTTTGCCTGCTACAATCCCCCGCCTTGCGGCAACCGTAGGTTGCTTAGGGCTTGTACAAGAACGCGTTTGCCGTCTCCAGAAAGGAAGCCGTTGAATGCCCCGTCGCTCGTTGCTTACCCGCGGTCTGAATCCTGAGCAAGTGGAGGCCGTACGCCGGACGAAGGGCCCTGTGCTGGTGTTGGCGGGCGCGGGCAGCGGTAAGACGCGCGTCATCACCACCCGCATCGCCTACCTCATCGAGCAGGGCTTGGCCAAGCCGGGCGAGATTCTCGCCCTCACGTTTACCAACAAGGCCGCCGCCGAAATGCGCGAGCGTGTCGCCAAGATCATCGGCGCCGACCTGGCGCGCGACATCGTTCTGTCGACGTTTCACTCGTTCTGCGTGCGCGTGTTGCGTGCCGAGATTGAGCACGTGGGTTACCGCCGCAATTTCACTATCACCGCCGAGAGCGACACCCGCACACTCCTGCGCCGCACGCTCGAAGATCTTGACGGGGCCGGCGAAACCTTCGACGCGGGCACGTTTCTGGAACGCATCGGACAGTTGAAGAGCGCCGGGATCGATCCGGCTGGCGCGGCCGACACCCCCGCTCTGCCAAAAGGCGCCGCGAAGTCGCCTGAGGCCGACAAGAAGAAGGCGGCTACGGCGGAGAAGTACGAGAAATGGCTACCGGAAATCTACGAACGCTATCAGTCCGCCCTGCGCGCGGCGAACGCGGTGGATTTTGACGACTTGCTCTTGTTGACGCTGCGCTTGTGGCGCGAGCATCCCCGGGTGCTGGGACGCTACCAGAAGCGGTTCCGCTACGTGATGGTCGACGAGTATCAGGACACGAACCGCGTGCAGTATGAACTGCTGCTGGCGCTCACGGGTAAACACCGCAACCTGTGCGTGGTGGGCGACGACGACCAGTCGATCTACAGTTGGCGCGGGGCCGATATCGCCAATATCATCAGTTTCGAGCGCGATTTTCCCGAGGCCCACGTCGTCAAACTCGAGCAGAACTATCGATCCTCGGAGACGATCCTCGACGCAGCCAACCATGTCATCGCCTGCAACACCGTACGCCGGCCGAAGAATCTGTGGAGCCAATTGGGCAAGGGGCGACGGGTGGACTGGTTCATCACCGGAGACGAGGAGCAGGAGGCGGCGGAGGCGGCGAAGCTCTTGCGTTACATCCGCGGCCAGACCGGTGCGGCCTACCGAAACTTTGCCGTGCTGTACCGCGCCAATCAGCAGTCGCGGCCCTACGAGATCGCGTTCCGTCAGGCCAACATCCCCTACGTGGTCGTCGGCGGACAGGAGTTCTTCGAGCGTGCCGAAGTCAAAGACCTCATCGCGTACCTCAAGATCATCGCCAACCCGCGCGACGAGGCCGCCTTTCTGCGGATCATCAACGTGCCGCGCCGCGGCATCGGCGACGTCACCCTCCACCGCGCACACGACATCTGCCGCACGCAATCCATGGGGCTGGGTAAGGCGCTGGTCTCATTGCTCAAGGGCGGCGACCTGCCGCGGAACACCCAAGCCGGCATACGCCAGTTCCTCGGGATCGTCAACACCTTCCGCCAGAAGTATCGGGACTGCGAAGGACGCTTGGCGTCGGTCACCGTCGAACTCGTCGACCACGTCCGCTACCGCGCCGATCTGTTCCGGTCGAGCAAGTCGGCCGCCCAGTTCGAGGCGCGCTGGGGCAACGTCGAGGCGCTGATTTCGGCCGTGGCGCAATACGAGGAACAGAACGAACGGCCCACGCTGTCGGGTTTTCTCGATGACAGCGCGTTGGTGACCAACGAAGATCGCCGCGACAAAGAAGAACGCCGCTCCGAAGCGGTAACGCTGATGACAATCCACAGCGCCAAGGGGCTCGAATTTCCCTACGTGTTCATCGCCGGGGTGGAAGAAGGTCTACTGCCGCACGAGAAGAGCACGGGGAAGGAAGCGATCGAGGAAGAACGGCGCTTGTTCTACGTCGCGCTGACCCGCGCCAAGCGCCATGCGGTCTTGTTCGAGTCGATGTCGCGCGAACGTTACGGGAAGCGCCGTATGACGAAGACGAGCCGGTTCGTAGCGGAGATCCCGGAGGCCCTGATCAGGCGCCGCATCCGCGCCGCGCGCGACATGGTTGCCGATAGTACCGGCGAGTCGGCCCCCAAACCCCGAAAACGCAAGCCCACGCGCAAGCGGCGCTGATCGAATGCTCGCGCCTACGAACCCCCGAACAGATTTCCGATACTGCCGCCGATGGACGCGAACAGCAGCAGAGCGAGGTTGAAAATCACGTACAGCCAACTCAGGGGATTGTT
>JAACEL010000363.1 GCA_011682535.1 Nitrospiraceae bacterium
TGGTGGATGACCCGCTGGTGGCGTTGCAGCAGTTCGCGGCGCATCATCGAAGCCGGTACGACATCCCTGTGTTTGCCTTGACGGGTTCCTGTGGCAAGACGACCGCGAAGGACATGACCAGCGCGCTACTTTCGACGCTATATGCCGTAACCAAGACTCAGGGCAACTTGAACAACGAGATCGGGTGTCCGGTGTCGTTGTTGCAGATCGACGGGGACACCGGCATGGCCATCATCGAGATGGGCGCGAACCACACGGGCGAAATCGCGCGTTTGTGCGAACTGGCGAAACCCACCGAGTCGGCTATCACCATCGTGGCCCCCGCGCACCTCGAAGGTTTCGGGTCGGTGGAAAACGTCGCGCGGGCCAAGGGCGAAATCGCTGACCACACGGATCCTGACGGCTCGTTCTACGTCAACGAGGACGACGAGTGGTGCCGCCGCATCGGGGAGACGTTTCCGGGACGCAAGATTCGTTTCGGCGCCAGCGGGAGCGGCTCCGATTTGGACGTTGCCCTGGCGGAATTTGAGTCCACCGGCCCCGGTCAAGCTCGCCTGCGGGTGGATCCGGTGGGCGACTTGAACCTGTCCATTGCCTGCCGCGCGCACGCGACAAACGTCCTGCTCGCGATCGCCGTGGCGCTGCGTCATGGCGTCACGGAGTTTCAGGAGCCGCTGGCCGAGGCCTGTGAGCGTACAGCGCGGTTCCATGTGGACGCGATCGGGCCGTTTACGGTGATAGACGACACGTATAACGCGAATCCCGCGAGCATGGCGGCGGGTCTGGAAGCCCTGGCGTCGTGGCCAACGAAGGGGCTGCGAGTTGCGGCGGTGGGGGAGATGCTGGAACTGGGCGGTGCGGCGGGCGAATTCCACCGGGCGGTAGGTGAAAAGGCGGCCGAATGCGGCGTGGATCACCTGTTTGCCAGAGGCCCTCATGCGTGTGATACGATCGAGGCGGCACGCGACGCCGGCGTGCCCCACGCCGAGGCCATAGACAGCCACCGCGACATCGCCCAAGCCATTCACCGCAACGCCCAGAACGGCGGCCTGCTGTTCGTCAAAGGCTCCCGCGGCATGCGCATGGAACGGGTCATCGAAGCTTTGCGAGAACTCTACCCATAGGAATCACGATGCTCTATTACTTGTCCCAACTGCTCACCCCATATTTCGGCGCGTTCAACGTGTTCCGCTATCACACCGTTCGCGCGGGAGCGGCGGCCTTCACCGGCTTCTTCTTTTGCCTGGTGGTAGGCCCGGTGATCATCCGCGCGTTGCGGGCGCTCAAGGTGGGCCAGGTCATCAAGAAGGACCACGTGGCCGACCTGCACGAGTTGCACAAAGGCAAAGCGGGTACGCCCACGATGGGTGGCGCGCTGATAATCGTGTCGACGCTGTTCGCGCTGCTCCTGTGGAGCAACCTCTCCAACCGGTTGCTGCTGATTGTGACGGCGGTGTTCTGTATGTTGGGCGCGGTGGGGTTTGTCGACGATTTCATCAAGCTGCGCCGCAAGCACAACGACGGTCTGAGCGCCCGCGCGAAGATAATCGGACAAGTTGCGACGGGACTGCTGTTGGGCCTCGCGCTCTACTTCTTCCCCGTTACCGTGGGCTCGTATTACGTCAGCGGCGACGAGGTGCTCGACTGGCCGGGGATCGTGAATGAGTTCAAGATGCACGCCGTCGCGGAAGCGCCTTCACCGGTGCGGCGGATCTGGGACCGCCTCTCGCCGACGCTGCAACGCCGCCTGTTGCTGGCGCCGCAGGACAAGTCGCCCAACAAACGGTCGCGCGATCTGCTACTGGGCGAACTGAACGCGATGTTGGAGGAACGCGATCTGTACGACGCCGAACTGTGGCACAACGCCCAATTGAACGGCGAATCGCAGAAGCTGCTCGACGCGGGGCTGGAAACTCTCAGCAAGCGCGAAATGACGCGCTTCAACCGCCTCCTGCTGGAGGCGGTGTTGCCCACTCAAATCGCGCGCGGTACGCGCAACCTGCACACCTCCGTAGAAGTGCCCGGATTCAAGGATCTGCTGATTCCGTTGGGGCCTTTATACATTCTGCTGGTGATCGCCATCATCGTGGGTACGTCGAACGCGGTGAATCTGACCGATGGCTTGGACGGGCTGGCAGTAGGGATATCGGTGGTGTCATTGCTGGCCTACACCGGCATCGCCTACGTGGTCAGCCGTGTGGACTGGTCGGAGTATCTCTATCTGATCTACGTACCCGAGGCCAGCGAGTTGACGGTGTTCGGGGCGGCGGTGCTGGGCACGGGACTCGGTTTCCTGTGGTTCAACGCGCATCCGGCGGAGGTGTTCATGGGTGACACGGGGTCGCTCGCGTTGGGCGGCGTCATCGGCACGATGGCCATCCTCACCAAGCAGGAGCTACTCCTGCCGCTGGTGGCGGGGGTGTTTGTGCTCGAAGCCTTGAGCGTGATGATCCAGGTGGCGTCGTTCAAACTCACAGGGAAACGGGTCTTCCGAATGGCCCCCCTGCATCATCATTTTGAACTCAGCGGGTGGTCGGAGACGAAGGTGACGGTGCGTTTCTGGATCGTCGCGATACTGTTCGCGTTGCTCAGTATGGGCACGCTGAAACTGAGGTAATGGCGTGGATGTCGCTGGTGAGAGAGTCGCGGTGGTCGGCCTGGGCGCTACGGCGGCCGCCGTGGCGCGACTGCTGTTGCGCGAGGGGGCTCGCCCCTTCGTCACCGACAGCGCCGACTCGCCCAAGAACGCCGCCTGTGCCGCCGAACTGGAGGCATTGGGTGTGCCGTACGAAGTCGGCGGACACACGCCAGCGGCCTTTGAGGACGCCAGCCTGGTCATCCCCAGTCCGGGTGTTCCCCCGGGTATCGAGGCGATCCGGCGGGCGCGTGAGGCGGGCGCTCGTGTAGCCGGGGAGATGGAATTCGCGTTTCCCTATTGCCGATCGCGGATCGTGGCCGTAACCGGCACCAATGGCAAGACGACGACCACCGAATTGCTGCGAGCCCTGATCGAGTCGTGCGGGCACAGCGTGTTGCTCGCGGGAAACAACGATCGTCCGTTCTCGGCGGCGGTGCTGGCCGAACCGGCTTCGGAATACCTCGTCCTGGAAGTCAGCAGCTATCAGTTGGAGACGGCGTGCGAGTTTCATCCCTGGGCGGCGGCGGTGTTGAACGTGACGCCCGACCACCTGGCGCGGCACGGCGACCTCGACACGTACGCGGCGCTGAAAGCGCGTATCTTCGCCAACCAACGGGAGGGCGACGTCGCGGCGATCAACTGGGACGATCCTCGCGTGCGGGGCATGGCTGGCGGTTCGCCTGCCACCGTGTGCCCGTTCAGTCTCGATACGCGCATGGAGGCGGGAATGTGGCTGGACGGCGACGCGCTACGTTTCGGTAACGAGACCGTGGCCCGGGTTTCGGACACGAAGCTCCCGGGCCGGCACAATCTGCAAAATGTGCTGTGTGCGCTGTCGCTGATGCGGGCGGGCGGGTTTGACTGGGAGGCGGCGCTGGCGGGATTGCGCACGTTCGAGGGAGTCGAGCACCGCATCGAGTTTGTGGCCGAGATCGACGGTGTGCCGTTCTACAATGACTCGAAATCCACCAACATCGACAGCCTGAAAGTGGCGTTGGAGAGTTTCGACCAGCCGATCGTGCTGATCGCAGGCGGCGAAGGCAAGGGCAGTGATTACGGCGTGCTGCGAAACCTGGTTTCCAAGCACGTGTGTACGCTGGTCACGCTGGGCGAGGACGCGCCCGCGTTCGAGGAGGCGTTTGGCGGCGTGACCGCGACGCAGCGGGCGTCGGACATGGACGACGCGGTTCGGCGCGCCGCGGAAGCGGCTCAACCCGGAACCGTTGTGCTGTTGTCACCCGCGTGCGCCAGTTTCGACATGTACGACAACTTCGAGCATCGGGGCCACGTATTCAAGCAAGCCGTTCGTGACTATCGAGAGGGGAGGAACTCATGAAGGGGCACGTGATTGTATTGCTGCTGGTGGTAACGGCCTTGGCGGCCGTGGGCGTTCTGGCTGTGTACAGCGTGACGGCCGTGAAACACAACGGCGAGGGTCTGTTCATCCATCACCTCACATATCTGACACTGGGACTGGTGTGCATGCTCATCGCGGCCAACGTGGACTACCACCTGCTTCGCAACCGCTACATCATCATGGCGATTGTGGCCGTGAGCCTGGCCCTGCTGGTCTACGTGCTATTCTTCGGTGAAGACGTGCGCGGGGCGAAGCGCTGGATTCGCATCATGTTCTTCCAGTTCCAGCCGTCCGAAGTGGGCAAGGTGGCGCTGGTCATTTTCCTGGCCGCGAAACTCAGCGAGAACCGGGACGAGCTGTGGTCGCTCACACGGGGTTTCGCGCCCCCATTCGCGATCGCACTGCTCTATGCGGGCCTGATCGTCCTGGAACCCGACCTGGGCGTGCCCGTCGTCATCATGTGCACGGCATTTATTATGATGTTCGTGGCAGGGGTGCATATCAAGTACTTGGCCGCAAGCACGGTACCGGTCGTGGCGATAGTGGCGCTTCTCATCAGAATATACCCCTACCGGCTGGAACGCCTCTTCGCGTTTCTGGATCCGTGGGAATACCGGCAGACAGCGGGGTTCCACCTGATCCAATCGCTGGCGGCGTTCGCCCGGGGCGCCTACACCGGAACGGGGCTGGGTGCAGGTGAACAGAAATTGCTCTACCTGCCGGACGCGCACACCGACTTCATCTTCGCGGTGTGGGCGGAGGAAACGGGACTGGTAGGCACGCTGAGCGTTGCGGTGCTGTTCCTGCTTTTCATCTTCATCGCGGTCCGCATTGCGATGTGCGCGCCCGATCGGTTCGGCTCGCTCCTGGCCACCGGCATCGCGACCCTCGTCGCGACGCAGGCGTTGATCAACATGGCAGTGACCGCGGGACTGGCTCCCACGAAGGGACTGCCCCTACCGTTCATCAGTTGCGGCGGCACAGCCATGGTCATCTTCCTGAGCCTGACGGGCATGTTGATCAACGTGGGCTTGCAGGCCCGGGAACCGGAGCGCAACGTGGCGCACGCCTACTGAGGCCAATTGCATCAAAGGTAAGCGTTCACGCGTACTCAAACACAGCCCCAAGACGGCATCATTCCCGCTTTCGGGCCTGTCGATTTAATTCCCCTTGTCATCTCGACCGCAGGGAGAGATCTCGCCCCACCCCTCGCCAAGTCTTTCCACGGGGTCAGTACGTAGACGAAGTACCGGTATTTCCCGTGGCAAGAGATTTCTCCCTTCGCTCGAAATGACACATTATGGGCAAGTTTTGCTCGGCTCTCAGAAAACGCCAGATCCACTAGCGTTCTTAGGGCTCGTATCAGAATAAGTTTGCCGTTTCCGCGCTCAGATTTGCGTCGGATTTGAGCGTGACGATTGAGCAAAACCGCAGGAATAGCCCGCTATTTTGAGGTTCTTGCGATTGAGAAG
>JAACEL010000058.1 GCA_011682535.1 Nitrospiraceae bacterium
GAAGCGCTCTCCGCTTTTCTTTGCTTCTTTCTTTTCTCGCGAAAAGAAAGAAGACACCGCACGCCTCGGATGTGCGGCGGCCACAATCTGGCCGAGCGCGATGCCGCCATCGTTCGGCGGAATCCGTTGGTGCCAGTAAGGCCGGCGGCCGTCTTCACACAACCGCCAGACCGTTCGCTCGGTAAGGTAGGCGTTCTGGAAACACCCGCCGGTCAACACCACACGTTCCGCGCCGACCCGTCCGGCCAGCGCGCCGATCATCTCGGCCAGCGTATTGTGAAACCTCGCGGAGATCGCCGCAACCGCCATCCCTGCGGAAACATCCCGCAGCACGGCACGCACCATCTCGCCCCAGTTTACCACAATCGCCCCACCGGCCTCGGGCTCGCTGCCGGGCTCCAACGAGAACGGATAGTGGTCCGTGCCGGGGCATTCGGGCAGGAGAAATTCCAGCGCCATCGCCGCCTGGCCCTCGAACCGGATCCGCGGGTGCAGTCCCACGATACCCGCCACGGCGTCGAACAGACGCCCGGCGCTCGATGTGCGCGGCGTGTTGATCCCCTTCTCCAGGGCGGTGCGGATCAACGCACGCTCCCGCGGCTCGAACGCCGCCACCGCCGGCAATTCGTCCATCTCGAACACATCGTCGCCCAGCAGTTCATACAACAGGCCCAGCGCGCTACGCCGGGGTTCGCGTACCGCACGTTCGCCCCCCGGCAAAGGGAACGTCCGCAGGTGGGCGACGCGCTCATAGGCATCGTCCGTCACCAGGAAGAACTCGCCGCCCCACACCGTCCCGTCGGTTCCAAATCCGGTCCCATCCCACGACACCCCCAGCACCGGCGCCTCCACCTCGTTCTCGGCCATGCACGCCAGCACGTGCGCGTAGTGGTGTTGTACGGGAACGACCTCCAGGCCCGAGTCGCGGGCGAACTGTGTCGAGAGGTAATCGGGATGCGCGTCGCAGGCGACGGTGGCGGGCTGGGCCTCGTAGACCTCTTTGAAACACGACACGACCTCGCCGAAAGCCCCGAACGCCGCGGGGGTCTCGAGGTCGCCGATGTGCTGGCTGACGAAGACTTGGTTGCCGACGGACAGCGCGATGGTGTTTTTCAGATGCGCGCCCACGGCGAGCAACGTGGGCGCCGATTGGGGCAGCACGATAGGTAAGGGCGCATACCCGCGCGCACGGCGCAGCACTTGCTCGCGTCTGAGGAGAACGCGGGCCACCGAGTCGTCGACGTGCCGCGCGATAGGCCGGTTGTGCACCAGGAAACCGTCCGCGAGACCCGCAAGCCTCTCCAGAGCTTCGGTCTCGTCCGTGCAGATGGGTTCCTCGGAGCGGTTCCCGCTCGTCGCGACGACGGGGAACCCCAACTCGTCCAGCAGCAGATGGTGCAGCGGCGTATACGGCAGCATGACGCCGAGATGAGGGTTATCCGGCGCGACGGACGGCGCAATCCGGGACTCCGAGGCGCGGTGATCGAGCAACACGATCGGCGCTTCGGGCGCCTGCAAGAGGCGCGCTTCAAGCTCATCGACCGCGCAGTCTTCGCGGACGGATTCCAGCGACGGGTACATCGCGGCGAACGGTTTCTCCTCGCGCGCCTTCGCCAGACGCAGCCGCTTGACGGCCTTTTCGTTGCGGGCATCCACCATCAGATGGAATCCGCCCAGACCCTTGACGGCCACGGTCCGGCCAGCGCGGATCCCCGCCACCGCCGCCTGTAGCGCCTCCTCATGCGTGGCCGTCACGGCGCCCTGCGGCGTCCACCATTCGAGATGCGGCCCGCACGCCGGGCACGCGTTCGGCTGGGCGTGGAAGCGGCGATCGAGCGGATCTTCATATTCCGCCCGACACGCATCGCACATCGCGAAAACCTTCATCGTGGTATTCGGGCGGTCGTAGGGCAGGGCTTCGATGATGCTGAATCGGGGACCGCAATTGGTGCAATTCGTAAACGGATACCGGCGCCGCCGGTTGGCGGAGTCTCGGATCTCGCGCAGGCAGTCGGGGCAGGTGGCGATGTCGGGCAGCATGGGGGTGGTCTTCGCGCCGCTTGAACTGGCGCGAATCTCGAATCCCTCGTAGCCGGCGGGGTCCAGGTAGACCGGTTCGAGGCTCTGGATGGACGCACGAGGCGGCTTCTCGCGCTCGACCCGCATCAGAAACGCGTCTAGAACGTCCTGGCTGTTCTCGACGTCGATAACGACGCCCTGGGCCGAGTTACACACCCAGCCCCGGCAGCCGAGTTCCGCCGCCAGGCGGTACACAAAGGGCCGGAACCCCACGCCTTGGACGGCGCCACGGATCACAAGCCGCATACGGACTGTAGGCGTTTCACTCACGTCGGGCGATACCTCGGCAACGGTGCGCGATGGCGAAAGTGAGTATCCCCCGGCAGAGCAGGGACGGGGATGACGGGAGTGGTGCGGAAGGTAAAACTGCTGTGGAGCCGGTATTCATACGCCTCACCACTCGGTGTTCCGCCGTTGGACTTCTGCGTCGGGCGATAGCGGCTCAGCGTAACAAGCAGAGGACGAAAACTCAACGCGGGCGTGAGAGGGAGGTAGAGGGAGGGGTCACATGCAACTCAAGACCTGAGTCCTTTGCACTTTCCAGCTCTGCCGTGGCGCGCGCGGCAAGCTCAGGCCTTGTTACGGCACCTTGGGCGCGCCACAATACGCTGCCCGTCGTGCGGGCCCGCCGTGCGGGTGTGTTGCGCTGTCTTTCGGGGGCGTGGTAGACTACTTTGGTTTCTCAGGGAGCCTTGGGCGCGTCTGACGTGAAGCGGCGGCGCGCCTGAAACCCGTGTTGTGCCGGGGTAGCTCAGTTGGTTAGAGCGCTGGATTGTGGATCCAGAGGTCGACAGTTCGAACCTGTCCCCCGGTACCATTTATGCATTCGAGGTCAGCGGTACGCCGTTGACCTCTTTCCTTTTTCCTGGGGAGGCCGGCGATGAAGGCGCTGTACTTTGAGAATCGGCTTTCGAAGGTGCTGGCGTTGAAGGTGGCGCAGCACTTTCGCCTTTCGTCGATGCTCGGACCTTTGTCGGCGTTGCGGTACGCCGACGTGCCCGAGCCCCGGATTCCCAACCCGCGCTGGTTGAAGGTGCGCAATCTGGCGTGCGGACTGTGCGGCACCGACCTCCATTTCATGTTCATGGACATGGATCCCCGTTGTTTCCCCGCCGCGATGCCCGGAATCCGCAAGAAGTTCCTCGGGCACGAGTTGGTGGGCGAGGTCGTGGAGGTGGGGGTCGACGCGGGGGACTTCGCGGTGGGGGATCGCGTGGCGATGCGGATCGACTGGCCGTCGTGCGCGCAACTAGAGATCGAACCGCCGTGCGCCGCGTGCGCGGCGGGCAACTACATGCTGTGCCAGAACCTCGGGACGAAGGAGTTGCCGTTGGAGGACGTCGGAGGCGGGTTCTCACCCTATATGGTCATGCATCGCGCACAGCCCTACAAAGTTCCGGCGGGAATGGACTTGGATTGCGCGCTGCTGCTGGAGCCGATGGCGTGTGCGGCGCACGCGGTGTTGAAATCGAAACCGGAACCGGGCGAGCGGGTACTGGTGATCGGCAGCGGCACGTTAGGATTGCTCATCATGGCCGCGCTGCGGACTTTGGCTCCCGAAGCGGAAGTCGCCTGCATGGCGCGCTATCCGTTCCAGGCGCGCGCCGCGCAAGGTCTCGGTGCGGAGGCGATCGAAGAAGCCCCCGGGATCTATCGCCGTATGGCGGACGTCACCGGCGCGCGCTACGCCAAAGGCTATCTGGGCAACGAGATTCTGCTGGGCGGGTTCAACCGCATCTACGACACCGTGGGTAACGACGAGAGCATTAAGCACTCATTGCGCTGGGTGAAGGGCGGAGGTTCGGTGGTGCTGGCGGGGATCAACTTCAAACCGGGGAGGATCGACTATTCGCCGGTGTGGTGTCAGGAAGTCTCCCTTACGGGTATCAACTGCCACGGCACGGAGGCCGATGGCCGCACGTCGTTCGATGTGGCGGCGGAGTTGTTGCAGGCGGGTTGCGTGCGGCCCGGCGATTTCATCACCCACCGGTTTCCGCTGCGCAAGTACAAGCAAGCCGTGAAGACTTTCCTGTCCAAGCGCACGTCCGAAGCGATCAAGATCGCGATCGACGTAGCGGACGAATCCCCGGCGCGATAACACGACCAAGGCCTTGGATGCCGATCAGCCGTCGAACATTTCTTCGATGAACTCGTGCTTGCCCGGCCGGTTGCGTTGCTCGCGATACTGCACGCGCCATTTGTTCGACCACATGCGGCGTGTTTCGGGGCGGTTGTCGCAGCGTTTAAGGCGGATGCGCCCGTTGCTCATGAGCTTGGCGACGGCCCAGTAGGAGTCCGTGGGCACGAGCGAACTGGGGGCGAGCGTCTTGACGTCGTATCGCAGTTGCACGGTGTCGCCCGGCTCGACGCTGACGCCGCGGGTGCGCGGGGTAATCTCGTTGGTGGCCAACTCGCCCACCAACGCCTGCGGCCACGTCTCGATGGGCGTCACCATGGACACCTCGGCTTCGATGACCTCGCGCGTCGGATTGTGCAACGTGACCACGATGGCGGCGCCTCGGTTCTCGGTGTCCATGGCCAACTCGCACGCGCCGCCGACCTCGAGCACGTCCTGGAACGTCTGTCCGTCGTATTCGTGGCGCAGTTTGATCTGTCCGCCGGCCGAGGGATCGGGCCGGTGTACGGTGACGACGGTGGTGGCGTGGCCCAGGGGATCGAGAGCGAACGGCACGAGGGCCGGTTCGGCCGACCAACCCTTGGGCAGCAGCAGGTAGGCCTCGCCCGAGATGGGAGCGTCGGTGTAATCGTTCACCGCGTTGACCTTGACGAGGAGCGTGCGGCCGTCGTCTTGTTCCTCGACTTCCCGGCTGATGGAACATACGACGGCAGCGTAACCCATCGGCATCGATTCGGCGTCGTGCTCCCATGAGCGCACCCAGACGGGCTGGACGGGCTCGGCTTCGGCGCCGATGGCCTTGGCGTACATGCGGCGTCCGAGTTTGCGGGGCTCGAGGCCGACGGTCTCGATGGCAAAGGGGTTTACCACGAGATGCGTGCACTCGCCCGACTCGTCCCAGAAGACGTCCAGATTGCGTTCGCGTTGTTCGAGCAGGTTGGCGGTCCAGGCGCTCCGCATGCCTTTGCCGAAGCGTATGGTGGTACAGCATGGGCGTCCGGTGGTTTCGTACAAGCGCATCGTGATCCCCGCCAGTGCGTCAGGCTTGCGGTTCTTCTCGAAGGCGGCCATTGGGTTGCCGTAGGGCTTCATTGCGGCAAGGATGACGTTTTCCTTCTCGATCTCGACGAAGGGGGCTTCGGCGGGCAGGAAGGGCTTGGCCAAAGCGCCGGGACGCCGCGCCAACAGCGGATGGTTGTATTCGTGCGCGGCGCGGGGAGTGTTGGCTTCGCGCCAATCGCCGGCGTGGGGATACAGGGCGTAGGTAAACACATGGTTCTTGTTCTCCGGCACCAAGTAGCCTTCGGGGAAGTTGTTGGTGCCGCCATACCACCGGCACGTGTGGGCCAGCATCATGCACAGGACGCCGTCCTTCTCGACACTGTTGGCGTAGGTGCCGCGGTTGAGCATGGCGACGCCATAGTCGTCGATGGTGTGCGATCCCGGCACGGCGTTGACGGCGGCGGGGAGCTTGATGGCGCCGCTGAGGGCGAAGTCGCCCCACAGGGCATCGACCGCCTTGGCGAGGTCTTTGTTCGAGGCGGCTTCGATGACGAGCACCGGCAGCGCGGGCCAAGACGAGTCGTCCAGGGCGTCGTCCTTGACAAAGAGATAGGCGTAACCGTTCTTGGCCAGGCGTTTCTCGAAGGCGGCGCGGACGCGGCCGGGCTGGGCGTCGAGCAACTTGCGGGTGTAGGCGTTCTTGCCACGTGCGCCGATGGAGATGCGGAACCGCGTATAGAGCAGGTCGTCGTCCATGCGGTCGAGGTAGCTGCCCCAGCGGGGCCCGTCGGCGTCGAACCATGGCGTGCAGGTGACACTGTTGGCGACCAGCACTTGTTGCATACCTTCGGCGATACGGACGGCCGCCTTGTCCTTGGTGGAGATGAGGCCCACCATGCTGATGGGATAGGCGTTGCGCCCCATGCGCAGCGTGGCGCAGTTGCCGTACTCCATCCACTTGTTGGCGGCGTAGACGGCGCAGTCACTGAACATCAGCATCTGGTGCGTGCGGAAGTCGAGGTAGTTCTTGCTGCCGTTACGCGCCACCGCGCCGAAACGTTCGTCGAACACCGGCGCCAGGCCTTTCAAGTTGGTGGGGAAGGTGACGCAATAGAGGTAATCCTCGCGCTGGACATCGAGCAGGATGGTGCGGAACTCGATCCGTTGGACGCCTTTGTAGAGCGTGATTTCCTGGACGACGTCGCAGATTTCGCCCATCGAATACCGCGCGCGCAGGGTGGTGCTGACGGGCCCCTTGCCGACCTCGATGGCGGCCGGCTGGTCGCCGGAGAACATCTTGAGGCCGGTGGTGTAGAACTCGTGCTGGGTTTCGGCGCGGTCGGCGACTTCCTCGAGGAAGGCGAGTTCGTTGCCGGGATGGCGGGCGCTGTCGAGCACTTCGCGCTGGGCCTTCTTGTCGTAGACGCTCACCATGCCGCCGCCGCGGGCGGGATCGACCTCGATGCGGTAAAACTCATTCTCGATGACGTTGCCGCCGCGGCGCTCGCGCGCCGGCGGTTTTGTGTCGGCTGGAACAACGACGTAGGCGCGGTAACCCAGCGAGGGCAGTTTCTTGGCGACAAACTCGATCTCGGCTTCCTCTAACGCACCCTTACGGTTGCGGTGTTCCTTGAGAATCTCAAACGAAACCGCACGCCCTTTGTGGTCGTGGAGCGCGAAACCATCGCCTTGCAGGTTGGGGTTGCAGACTCTCAAGCGGACGACGTCGGTGCGTTCCCAGGCCAGGGAATTGAAAACGACGTAGCGGTTGTCGGGATCGTCGCAGGGGTCAATAGCGCGGCCGATGAAGTCCAGCGAGCGTTCAAGGACATCGACGCCCAGTTCGAGCGCCTCGCGATAGCTGTTCATGAGGTCGATGTAGGAGATCTCGTTATGCGTGCCGGTGATGGAGTCGTGGTGCTGGCCGCACAGGAGTTGGCGCCAGGCCTTGTCTAAAGCTTTCTCGGGGTATTTCGCGCCCATCAGGTTGGCGATGGTGGCGAACTTCTCCGCGTCGATCAGGGCGGTTTCGCCGAGGCGGTTGGCCATCTTCAGGTTGACGCGGGACAAGGCCGTGGCGGCGTGGTAGAGCGACATGTCGCGCGAGGTGACGGGGAGATGGGCGTCTTTCTCGACGCATTCATCCTGGATCGCCTGCATGAGGTCGCCGTAGGTACCCTGCTTGTACGCGGGCATGAGGCCTGCATGCCAGTCGGTGGGCGGGGTCTGGTCGATGCCGTCCGAGCGGACGGACAGTCCCATGGCGTGGACGGCTTCCTCGCTGGCGTTGCCGCGCCGGTGGGGCAGGCTGCTGCCGTCGAGGGCGAGGTGGCTGAAAAACGGCGGAAAGTTGAAGATATGTTTGCCCCAGGCGCAGGCGATGCAGCCGCTCTTGCGGGCGATCTGCGAGAGCTGGTTGGGGTGTCCAAACACGTCGCCGGGGTTGTAGACGCGGCATAGGGCGCCGAACAAGTGTTCGTGGATGAGCTGTCCGTAGAGAAAATTGCGCACGAGGGCCTCGCCGCCGCAGTTCTGCTCGTTGGGCTGGTTGTACATCACGTCGGGTTCGGAGCGCTTCTCACGGAAGACTTGGAGCAGTGTCTCGCGGTCTTCGGGGTACACGTCGAAGTAGGGCTTGAGATAGTCGACCTCGGAGATGACGGAGCGGAACAGGGGGTCGGCGCGGTGGAGGGCGCAGTACTCGCGGACAATGTCGAACGCGCCCATGGCGTAGACGCGCTGTTCCTCGTGATAGGTCGTGTCGAAATGAAAACTCGACAGGACATAGTTGGTACCGTCGTACTTGGGTGCGCGGCCCGCCTCGTATTCGAGGCTTGTCTCGATGGTTTTGCCGAACAAACGCGCCGTCAGCCGTACTTGCACGGGTTTGCCAGCCTGTTTTCGCGGTGTGGCGAGCGCCAGGCGAACGGAGGTGACCTTGTGCGGCTCGCAGAGCACCTCCGTGGTGTCTTTCGCGCCTAGGGTTTTCGAAGAAGCGGTGACGCGCACGGTGTCGGCAACGTTCGAGGTGTTGAGCAGCGCGACCTCGATGACTTGGCACGGTTCCTTGGGGGTTCCGGTGAAGTAAGGGAGGGCGCGGACGCGGCCGAGGGCGATAGGCAAGCCGCGGCGGCTGGTCAGAGGCGACACGGTGACGTTCTTCACCGTGAAATCGATGCCGTCGCAGATGTAGCCGGGCCGGAACTTGATGAGGATCCGGTTGGCGCCCTTGCGCAACTGAATGGGGATGCTTGGGGCGGACAGGCGCACCCCTTTGGTAAGGCCGTAGGGCATGTTGGCGGCGAGTTTGCCGTTGACCCACACCTTCATGCCCGGATGGTGGACGTCGATCAACGCGGGACAGGTGTCTTCGGCGTCGACCTCGGCCGCGGCGTAGATCACGCAGTTTCGTTGCACTGTCTCGTAGATGATGTCGCCGGCGATCCGCGTGCCATAAAGGTCCGCTTCGGGATGCGCGCGCCAGGCCAGCCGTTTGGGACCCAGACCGATGTTGGGGTGGCTCTGTCCCTCGGCCGGCACGATGACCGCTTCGCCGCCGTCGGCCTCAAGGTAGTCGACATCGAGGATATGGTCGCGCTCGTACATGTACTCGCGTTCGAAGTGGTCGCTCGTCTTGAGGACGAAGGGACCGAGGATAAGCCAGTTGGCCAAGTGCCGGCCTGCGGCGAGATCGGAGAGTCTGTTGGACGGCATTTATGCAACTCCTTCGTGAATCACCCACGTTGCGTAGGCCAGACAGAGTACCCTTTCGCCCGCTCGCGCCTCAAGAGCGCGAAACGCGTCCGAATGCCGGCGTCCGAATGCCGGGTGAACGAGGCCGTGTAACCGTGGTATCATCGGAGCGTTGATGCGTGCCGGGCGTTCGGATCAGGCCTTCGTGTGCGCAATCCCCCTAGTCTATGTCCACGATCCGAAGCGGCGTGCGGCGGTATTCCCGGAGAGTGAATTGTGAGCATTATCTCGCGCAAGTGGCGCACTTGGAAGCACGGACGGAAGTTCACCAAGATCGGTAAAGGGTGCCGTTTCCCGGGGAAACGGCTGACGGTGGACGGGCACGTCGAGTTGGGGGACCACTGCCGGATTCGCGACAACGTCATCCTGCGCACGAACGACGATGGCCGGATTGTCTTCGGCGAGCGCTCGGGGTGCAGCTTCTACTGCATTTTCGAGGCGACGGAACTCATTCAAATCGGCGCCCGCACGGGTATTGCCGAGTTTACCGTTATTCGTGACAGCCATCACATGGTGATCGGCACGGATCGGCATTGGCGGCTGACGCCGCTGGTCGCGCAGCCGGTTATCATTGGCACGGACTGTCTGATCGGAAGCGGTTGCTACATTATGCCGGGGGTGACGATCGGCGACGGGGCCGTGATCCAGGCGAGGAGCCTGGTCCAGAACAACGTGGGCCCCTACGAGGTGTGGGCAGGGAACCCCGCGCGCCGGCTGTGTCATCGCACCGAGAATGTGCCGGCTCCACTGCTGCGCCAGTGCCAGAAGCTGATGGAGGAGCACGGGTTCAAGGAAGATCGCTACGTGGCGGACCCGAAAGCCAAGCCCGGCGATCCGCGACGGGGCGATCGCATTGGCGCGGGGGACGACGATTGATGGCGCTCAAAGCGGTCACGTTCGATTTCTGGTACACGCTGTTCCGTGACGCCAACGGCGCCGCACGGCAGCAATTGCGCATCGACGGCTTCTCCAAGGCGACGGGGGTGCCCATCGAGGAAACGGCTGCGGCGCTCAAGGTGGTATGGGCCGAGTTCGAGCGCACGCATCGCGAGGAACAGCGGACGTTGCGTCCGGAGAACGCCATTCAGATCGCAGCGCGGGAACTGGGCATTACAGTGGAGCCCGAAGACGAACGACACCTGGCCAAGGTGTTTGGCGAGGCGATCCTGGCGCATTCGGCGGTGCCGATCGAGGGGGCTGTCGAGGCGGTGCGTGCGGCGGCCGTCCGCGGTCCCGTCGGGCTGGTGTCCGACACGGGGGTCAGCCCGGGCCACTGCCTGCGCAAGCTGATGGACCGGCACGAATTCAGTCCCTCGTTCGCTACGATGGTGTTTAGCGACGAAGTGGGCGTGTCGAAGCCGCAGGCGGCGATGTTCGAAGCGGCGGCGGCCGGGCTGGGTGTGGCCATGGAAGAGCTGCTTCACATCGGCGACCTGGAATTCACCGACATCGTGGGCGCGCAGGCGCTGGGCGCCAAGGCGGCCTTGTTCGCGGGGGCGAACGACACGCACCGCGAGGATACACGGGCGGACTACGTGTTCGACACGTGGGACGAGTTCATCGATCGGTTGCCGGACATCACCGGTTAACCCGGCGAGGCCCCGCAACTTCCATTGAACGACAACGTGGTGGGGTACATGTCATGACCCCTGCCGGGGAGGGAATCCGATGTCGAGCCGTATTGCATTCTTGGCGTTGATCATGTTCGCGGCTGCGGGGTGGTGTCAGGGCTTGGTTGTGACGGAGCCGGAGGCCTCCGGCGCGTTGCGCCGGGCCGTGACGTTTTTCCGCTCCGAAGTGTCGGTCGAGGGCGGCTATCTTTGGCGCTACAGCGCCGACCTGGCGCGCCGGGAGGGCGAGGGCGTGGCGGCGCCATCGATGGCGTGGGTGCAACCCCCGGGGACACCCAGCGTGGGTTCAGCGCTGTTGGCGGCCTACACGCACACCGGCGATCCGTTCTACCTCGATGCGGCGATCGAGTCGGCTCAGGCCCTGGTGAAGGGACAATTGAGGTCGGGCGGCTGGGCGTATCGGATTGAGTTTGACCCCGCCAAACGGATGGAGTATGGCTATCGCGTGACGCCGAACCGGCCGAGAGGCAACGGCATGACGACGCTGGACGACAACACGACGCAGGCGGCGCTGCGCTTTCTTATGCGTGTTGACCAGGTGCTCGAATTCAAGAACGAGACTATCCACGAGGCAGCGCAGTTCGCGCTCGAGAGCCTGCTGCGGGCACAGTATCCCAACGGTGCGTGGCCGCAACAGTTCAGAGCGCCGCCGGACCCGGCGCAGTTCCCGGTGAAGCGGGCGTCGTATCCGGAGACGTGGCGGCGGACGTATGTGAAGCGGGATTACCGCGGCCACTACACGTTCAATGACAACACGATCGCGGACATGATCGAGACGATGCTGGACGCGGCGGACGTGTACCAGGATGCGCGCTACGCGGCTTCGGCGCGCAAAGGGGGCGACTTCATCCTGCTGGCGCAGATGCCCGAGCCGCAGCCGGGGTGGGCGCAGCAGTACGATGGCGATATGCACCCGGCGTGGGCGCGCAAGTTCGAGCCGCCAGCCGTGACAGGCGGTGAGTCGCGCGGCGCGATTCAGGCGCTCTTGACGCTATACCGCAGCACCGGCGACCGTACGTATCTCGAACCAGTGCCGCGGGCGTTGGCGTATTTCAAACGTTCGCTGCTGTCCAATGGCAAGCTGGCGCGCTTCTACGAGTTGGAGACCAACCGGCCGCTGTTCTTCACGAAAGGCTATGACCTTACGTACAGCAGCGATGACATGCCCACGCACTATTCCTTTATCATCGCCAACTGGTTGGACAGGGTCGGGGCGGAGTACAAGCGTGTGGCGGCGCTGACGCCTGCGCAGCTCAAGCAACCGGTGCCGGATGCCGCCTCCATCAAGACGACCGCGGCGGAGGCGGCGCGGATCGTGGCGGCGCTGGACGCGCGCGGAGCCTGGGTCACGGATGGCCGCCTGAAGTATCACGGGGACGACGACCCGGCGATGCGCATCATCGATTGCGCTGTATTCGCGCGCAACGTGCGCGCTCTAAGCGCCTACATCGCGGCGTGCCGCGGGGCGAAGTGAGCGCCAGGACAGCTTGAAATCCGGATCTGGGGGGCCTGCGTCAATTTTGGGGGTTTCATGCCGCGCGTTGCTCCCAGTAGTCTTCGACCCGATTTGATTTCACGACGCAACGCATTGCGGTGATTGCATTTGCGCCGCGTACGGTCCATTCCATTCCAGACTGTTTGAGCCGTTGTCCAATGACGGTTTTGCATCCAGCTTCGATGACGCCCGAGCCGACGAATAGGCCTTGGCCGAAGTAGTCGGCATAGCGCACCTTGTCCTCACGCCGCCCCACGCCCACATCGCGCAGATGCCCCAACTGATGACGCAGGCCCTGGCGTCACACGCAGTTGACTAAACAGACTGGCGGTCTTTACCATGAGATTGCCCTCCGGGTTGCGTGGTGTGAACCAGGTTTTCGACAACCTGATTCTCCCACACCAACGGAAGACTTCGTCAATCTGACTTCCTGCACTGCTGTTCGGGACAAGAATGATTCGGGAAGTCTTGGCGGCGTTCCCCAACAAGGCCGCCGCCCTCCAGACAGTACTCCTCTTTTGTTACGAGACGGGAACAAACCGGAAAGGAAGAACGATGAAATCCTCCTTTGGCGTAATCGTGTGCGGTTGTGGGCTGCTGCTGGCCGGAGCGATGCCGCTCTGCGCCGCCGAACCCGCCCAGTTCCGGGATCTGTTCAACGGCACGGATCTGTCGGGTTGGGTGAACGTAAACACGGACGAGGACACGTGGAGCGTGCGCGATGGACTGCTGGTCTGCAGCGGGCACCCGATCGGTGTCATGCGCAGTGAGAAGCAGTACGAGAACTTCATCCTCCATATCGAGTGGCGGCATATGGAGGCCGGCGGCAACTCGGGCGTGTTCGTCTGGAGCGCAGGCACGGTGGCCGAGGGAAAACGATTGCCCAAGGGCGTCGAAGTGCAGATGCTCGAACTGGATTGGGTCAACCAGCACAAGGACAAGGACGGCAAGCTGCCGCCGATCGCCTATGTGCACGGCGAGCTCTTTGGCGCGATGGGCGCCAAGACGGTCCCCGACAACCCACGCGGCGACCGCAGCAAATCCATTGAGAACCGCTGCAAAGGCAAAGGCGAATGGAACACCTATGACGTGGTGTGCGTCGATGGCGTCATCAAGCTCTCCGTCAACGGCAAGTTCGTCAACGGCATCAGCCAGTCCAGCGTCAAGAAGGGGTACTTGTGCCTGGAATCCGAGGGCGCGGAGATCCACTTCCGCAATATCCGAATCCTCGAACTGCCCCCGGGCATCATCACACCCGAAGAGACCGCACCGGAAGTCATCGGCGTGCGCAAGAAGTAGCGCGCCGCCGAGGGGCGCTGTCTACGCCGATTCCCGCAGCCGGGCGATGGCCTGGCACACGGCTTCGCAACGCTCCTGGATCTCGCGCCAGCGGCCCCCGGCGAGATCGTCTTTCTTGGCGATCCAAGTGCCGCCCACCGCCGCGACCACGCCGAGGCCAAGATAGTCGGCCAGATTCGCCGCGTTCACGCCGCCCGTCGGCACAAATTTGACCCCGGTGTGGGCGTAGGGGCCCGACAATGACTTGAGCATGGCAGGACCGCCGAGATTGCCCGCGGGAAAGAACTTGAGCAGTTTGCAGCCCAGCGTCAGTCCCTGCTCGATGTCGCTGGGCGTCGCCACGCCCGGGACGAAGGGCAGGCCAACGTCGCGGGCTTTGGCTACGATCAGCGGGTTGAGTCCCGGCGCCACGGCAAAACGGGCGCCGCAATCTTTCGCGGCCCGCGCGTTGTCTTCGGTCAACACCGTGCCCGCGCCCACCAGCAGCGCCGGACGTTCTTCGGCAAGCTTTCGGATAACGGCGGCGGCCGCGGCTGTGCGGAACGTGATCTCGGCAACGGGCAAACCGCCCGCAATCAGCGCGTCCGCCAGTGGAATAGCGGCGTCCACCGAGTCCATGGCTATCACCGGCACGACGCCATACTCGGCGATTTGGTCAAACACTGCGGTCCCGTCGTTCATACATCGGCTCCGTTTTGTTGTGTCACCTTGCTCAAGCCCCGGCGACTTGCCCGCATCGCTGCATACTGTAGCGTGAAGCGGCCCCGAACACAAGACGCCCAACGCAAAGATCGGGCACGTATTGTGGCACGCTTTCCCCGTTTACGGCAACTAGGTTGCTTGGAACAAATCGCTTAGGGCTCGCGGTGGCGAAGCCACGAAACCGCCGGCGATGCCACGTCCTATGGGCGTGGTCAGGCCGTTTCGAGCGATTTCTTCACGAAGAAGTCTATTCCCCGAGCAACTGTGCGAGATCCTGGCCTTCGCACAGCCATGCCAGGTTGAACCGCGCCACGGCGACGCGCTCGTAGAGTTTCTTCTCCCCGCGCTCGAACAGCAGATAGATGGTGCCGTCGGCTCCGGCCGCAAGCGAGGAGTAGGCGCTGGGGCCCTCGTACACAAGCCGCTTGACGGGCCAGGTGAGGCCGCCGTCAAAGCTCGCCCACACCGTCATCCGCACGCGATAGCCACCCGGGTCGTCGGGCGTGCTGAAGAGCAAGACGTCCTTGCCGCCGACAGCCTCGGAGGGCACGCGCACGAGTCCGGCGTTGCACCCGTAGCTGGGTTTGGTGCCGTATTTGAAGTAGAACGGCTGGCCGACTTCCCTCAGTTCCTCCGTCACGTGCCAGTCCACGAACATCGCCCCGCCGTCGTGACTCCAGGCGATCCGTCGGCGATGGTCGATGGACATGTGCGAGCGGGAGTTATAGTAGATAGTCCCGCTGGAAAGCTCGGCGAGCGTACCTTCGCCGGTGCCGCTTTGTACGGGACCACTGGTCTGCCATGTCTTGCCGCCGTCGTCGCTGTAGATGGCCGTGTTGTAGTGGTAAGGCCACCATTCCTGGCCGTTGTTGCCCTTCGGCGCCATGACACGCGCGGGCATCAGCAACCGGCCCTTGTGGTCGCCGTAACGTAGCGTGAGACCCGACTCCGAACATGCAGTCAGCGCCGGTACGCCGTCCGGTGTGCCATGGCCCGCCGCGTTTGGTTTCATCACGATGTCTTCGCGCGCCCATGTCTTCCCACTGTCCACGCTGCGATACAAGAAGCCTTTGTCGGGCACTACCTGCAGGATGTCGCCGGTGTTTTCGTCGACAATGACCGAACCGCCACCGCCCTCGGGCGCAATCGCCTGGACCTCGGTCCACGTCTTCCCACCATCCGTGCTGCGCCGCAGCAGATGACCCGTCTTGGCGAAAGCCAGGACGGTGCCGTCCGTCGCCACGGTGATGTTGGGAATGCGCACGTTCTCGAATAGATCCTGCATCTCAAAGAGAGCCGTCTCTTGGGCCGCGGGCGCTGAACACACCAGCCTCGACCCCGTTGACGCACACCCCGCCGCGACGGCGAGTGTCAGAGAAAACAGCAGCGCGGATGAAATGGTTTGAACCCTCATGATGCCTCCTTCGTGGCTTCTCCAACTGATTCTATTCCTCCAGCGGACCACACCTCAGCGCGGCCACGTCCATGGTTCCAAAATACTATCCTCCAGCGCGGGCGCCACGGCCTCCGCCAGCGCCGCAATCGATTCCAGCGGCAACGGCCCGCGTTTGACCAGCGCGATCGTTTCCCGGAGTTGGCCGGGCGTCTCCGCGCCGACCACCAGCGGCACATCCAATGCAACACCGAAACGCACGGCCAGCTCGAGGGGCGACAGGCCCTGCTGTTCGGTGAAGGCGTGCCAGCGCCGCGATGCCTCGACAGCGGCGGGAAGACGGGTGGCAACGGCTTCGGGCGAGAGCGTCAGCAAACCTTGCAGATAGACGCTGCGCACACAGCAGAGCCGTCCGCCTTCCTTCGCGGCGCTCAAGATGCCCCGCTGCATCGGCCGTTGGTCCCAGGCGTTGCAGGGAAGCTGCACCACCTCCATGTGTGGATGCGCCAGGCAACGCGAAGCGTCGGCGAGAGGCGAAAGCGATACGCCCAGATGCTGGATCTGCCCTGTGTCGCGATAG
>JAACEL010000059.1 GCA_011682535.1 Nitrospiraceae bacterium
CATCAGGATGGCCAGCGTGACGACGGAACCGATGGCGACGGTGAGTCCGGTGATTCCCTTGAGGAAGAAGCTGTAGGAAAACAGGACCAGGAAGAAGAGTTGTCCGGCTACGGCCACCTTCCAGGGGAACTCGCCGCGAAGCGCGCCGGCGAGATAGCTGGTCACGAGCGTCACGGAGACGATCGCCGAGATGATGAAGGCGACGTGGATGTTGACGATGCCTACCATGTAGGACAGCAGGAGGTGAAAGGCAAAGAATCCTGCGGCTACGAACAGGTAGTGCATGGGGTGAATGTTGACCTTGTACACGATGTTGATGGCGCCCACGAGTACGAAGAAGAACAGTAGGCAGACCGGCGCGAAGAAGGTGATGCGCGAGGTCAACGGTCCCGGATTGAGCTTCTCGGGCACGATGACTCCGACGTCTTCCTGCGTGATCCGATCCTCCGCCCGCCACGTGAGCTTGAGTCCGTTGTCGGTGATCTCGCTGGAGGTGGCCGATCGCGTTCCCAATGGATAGTCGATATCCCGGAAGTTCGTTTCTACGGCCAGGGCGAAATCCGCCACCTTGCCGAGTTTCGGGTTCATCTGATAGCGCCATTCTCCGATGCCGCGCGTGCTGTACGTTATCCGGACGTCGGTGGTCTGTCCGGGGGCCAACTCGACCAAGTCGTCGATGCCCTGCCGTGTATCGATGAGCGCCGTCGTTTCCTGTCCGCCGATCGTCAGCGAAAACCCCTCATAACTCTGGCCTTTCGCCGGGAAGTCAAAGTGGATTCGCACTTTCTGCGCAACGGGGTCGGTGTTCTGGAGCGTATACGTGCCGACGAAGTCGCAGTTGTACGTCGGATACCAGATGAGCCCCCTTCGGCGGTGTTCAACGTTCAGATCCACTGTGATGTCGTCTTTCCTCGGCTCCAGCCAACGCAACCGGTCGGTTCCCGGGATCTGCGTCGCGAACGAAGGGGCGTGTTGCACGAGGGGAACACCCCAGCTGGCCTCGACCTGTTCGCCCAACCGGCTGCCCCGTTCCGTCGATCTCGCCTCGGTCGTACGCCCGAGGAACCACCAGCCGCTGCCAGCCACGAACAAGATGACGCCTACGGCCACAAATCGTTGTATCGTCATGTTCAATCTCCTTATTGCCCTTTGCCGGTGGACTCCTGGTACCAAACCGCCAATGTCATTCCCTCGCCCTTGTAGAACGAACGGGAGAAGAAGTGTTGCTTGCCGACGATCGCGTCGGGGACTTCCCAGGCCTGCCCCGGGGCCGCATTCACAGGACCCTCGACGCTTCTCAACTCGAGTTGGGGGGGCAATGCGACGCCTATCCGGATTTCGCGAGACGCCAGACCGCTCTCCGGCACGAAGACCTCAAGCCGATCACTGGGCTTGAGCGACGGGCCGGTGCGCAGGAAGGCCAACTCGACGTGCGAGACTTGTCCTGTATCTAGCGGAATGATCCAGGATCCGGTTTCCCCCGCGTACACTTGACGCTCGACGCCGTTCACTTCGAGCGACCAGATCTCCGCGTCGGGAATGGCCTTCAACTCCATGCGCGCTCCCACCTCCGGCGGCACGTCCATGACGAACATCGAGAAGATGTTCCCATTCCCCTCGAACGAACTGAAGAACGACAGCGTCTCGAGCACGGTCCTGGGCGTGCTGACCGATTTGAATCGCGAGATGCTCAGGCGAATGGGCTCCTCACCGGAGATGCGCCTGTAAAAACTGTGGTTCCAGGTGTCCCTGCCCAAGACCTCCCCCAGTCTCGCGACAGGGATCTGCGACACAAGCCCCTCGCCCGTCACGAGCACCTGCCCGTCATCGGGTTCCTGCAGCACGAAGCGGCCTTGCTGCCCCGTGTTGCCCTCGATGCGGGGCAGTGCAAACGACACCTCGCCGTCGTCCGTCAGCGCTTCCAGTGCAAGGTCCACCGCGAAGCCCTTCGCGTCGTCCTGCGTCAACTGGAGTTCATAGTGGCCCGCCCCTGCCGGTTTGACCGCGGAAGCCCGCAGCGAAGACCCCACCAGCACCGCCCCCTCGGGGGCCACGAGCGTCAACGTATCCGGCAGGGTGCGCACCGGCACGAAGCGGGTCGTGATGAGCAGGCGTTTCTTTTGCACGGCTACGCGCGACAGGCTGTCGATTTCGATCACGGTCGCCGTGGCCGCTTCCACGCCGCGCTTGTCGAGATAGCGCACCGACAACGACGGCGTCGCGGAGAAGTGAAACAACCCCGAGCCATCGTCGATACCGGGACTCTCAACGACGCGGGCGCCGGACGGCAACGTAAGGTCGAGGGAGTTGCGTAAAGCGCGCGGTATGGCGAAGCTCACTACGCGCGAGCGTTCGTCCTCCGAAGGTTGCACCAGGAAGCGGAGCAGGACTTCGAATGCACCGGCTTCGCCGTCCGGCAGAAACACCATATGCCGCTCATCCTCGGCGCACATCACCGAGCCTCCCGACACCGACTCGATGCTCGTCAGGATGACGTCGGCGCCGAATAGCGGAATCGGTTCCGGTCCGCCCGAGGCGATCCGTCCCGAGAGGGCCACCTCGCCCCGGGCACTGTCGCCGTCCACGTCGAGGGTGTAGTGCGCTTCGTCGATGGAGTGAACCTGCGGCTGCTTCTCGGGCGCAGGCTTAGGCATTCGATTCAGAACCTCTTTCTCGACGCGGTCTCGATAGAGCGTCTCAAACGTCTCCCAAGGTATGGCAACCGTGTCTTCACCACGGGCAGTCACGGGAATCGCCAACAGGGCCAGCAGCACCAGCAGAGTCCTCATCTTGTCAACCTCCCTTTTTGGGGCATCAACGACCTGCTTGAACGATAGAGCACGTGTGTGAAGAGAGTTTGAAGTGGGGAAGAAATCGGGGCGAAGTCGGGGCGAAATCGGAGCGGTGTGACGCAGGGACAACCTACGCGGGGAGAGTCAGCGTCGCGACAGCGCCGCCTTCGGCGTGGTTCTCGATGGTTGCACGGCCGCCGTGCAACGCGGCGACCTCGCGGACGAAGGCGAGGCCGAGGCCGGAACTCTTCATGCCGCTGCCAGGTCGCGGCAATGAGTAGAACCGGTCGAATACTTGGTCAAGAGCGTAATCGGGAATGCCCGGGCCCGTGTCGCGGACGCGGATCTCGATCTCTCCGTCGGTCTGTTCGAACGAGACCGTGATTGTGCTCTCCGGCTCGCTGAAGTCCAGCGCGTTCTGCAACAGATTCATCACCGCCTGACGCACCAGGAAACGCTCGCACTTAACGACGATGGGGGCGGCGTGCTGAAGCTGAATCGCCACACGCTTGCCCGCAGCCACGGGCCGCACGCTCTCGACGCTCTTCGCGAGCAAAGCGGCCAGATCGACGTCTTCCACGTCGCGCAACTTGCGCCGGTTTTCCAGGGCGGATAGTTGCAGCATCCGATCGACGATGTCGCGGATACGTTGCGATTCCGACCGCAGATTCTCCAGGAAGCGTCTGCGCTGCTCGGGCGGCATGTCTTCGTCGAGTAGTTCAGAGGCGCCTTGGATGGCGGAGAGCGGACTCTTCATCTGATGCGTGAGGGCCTGGACGTAGTCCTCGACGTATTGCTTGCCTTCCAGGGCGGTGCGCATTTCCTCGAACGCCTCTCCCAGAGCCCCCATTTCACTGCGTCCCAGGTTGGGCGGCTGCGTGCGCTTGCCGTCGCGTATGGCCTTAGCGTACGCAGTAAGCGCTTCGATCGGCCATGTAATCAGCGAAGAAACGATCATCCCCAACGCGACCACGGCCAGCGCAGCGAACAATCCGGCCGAGGCAATCTTCTTTCGCGCCGTCTTCAGGAACAGCGTAACGTTGTCGGTCGGTTTGCACACGGTGAGCGCGCCGACGATTTCGTCCCCGGCTTTGATCGGAGCCGCGACATAGAGCACATCGGAGAACGGATCGTTGGGATCGAGCAGGGTGGCGCGCGCGCCATACTCGCCACGCAATGTCCGGTACACATCGTTCCATCGAGAGTAGTCTTCGCCCTCGGCCCGTCCCCCGTCCGAATCGAACAGGACCACACCTTGCCGGTCGACGACATAGACCCGGAGGTTGACGCGCGTCTTCATGACCTCGTAGATTTTGGCGGCCAGTTCTCTGCGCTGGACCACGCCGAAGACCGCGCGCAGGTCGTCAGTGTGGATCTCGCGCCCCCGCACGTCTTCCTCCAGCGCCGAGGCGAGAATGTTGGCCGTGTCCACCATGCTCTCTTCCATCGTGGCCAGATAGCGCGGCCGGAGGTCGTCGAGGATCCAGTCAACGAGCGCATAGAACCCCAGGCCCACGAGCACAAGGAAAGCGGCGAATATGCGCGTCCGTATCTTCACCACGAATCCCTCAACGAGTACCCCACACCCCGGTGCGTCTTGATCGGCTCGATATCGGGCCGCACCTCGCGGAGCTTGGCTCGGATGGTCTTGATATGCGTGTCCACGGTGCGGTCCATGCTCGCCTCCGGCGACTCCCACACCAGTTCCATCAGCTTATCGCGGGAGTACACCCAGCCCGGGCGGCGCATGAGCACTTCGAGGATTCTGAACTCGTAGCGCGAGAGGTCGAGGGGGGTGCCGAAGTAATGGACAATCATCTTGTGCGGGTCGAGCGCCAGCGGCGGCTGTGCCGGGGATTCGCCGGTCGAACCGGTCTCCGACTGTGTCCTGCGGAGCACGGCCTTCACACGCGCGGCGAGTTCCCTCGGACTGAAGGGCTTGGGCATGTAGTCGTCACCCCCGATCTCCAGTCCCACGACCCGGTCGATCTCGTCGGAACGTGCCGTCAGGAAAATGATCGGCACGGCGGAAGTCTTGCGGATCTCCTTGCACAGATCGAACCCGCTGCAGTCGGGCAGGCCCACGTCCAACACGATCAGAGCGATGTTGTCCGCCGCCAACGCCTCCGAGGCTTCGCCTCCCGTAGCGCACCGCACCACCTCGAAGCCTTCCGTCTCCAGGACATACGCAATGTTGTCCGCAATCGCCGGCTCGTCTTCTACGATGAGTATTCTCTGCACCGTATCCCCGTTCCTCCGTGGTCTTCAGTCGGACCCGGTCGGTATCGTTGTACCCCTGCAACCTCCATTCTTCAACCCGCGAAACGTTCGCAGAGATAGGCCTCGAGCGTCCTCAGGCGGCAGTCGTGGGTGTGGTGGGCGAGGATGCGGGCCTTGGCACGGCGAACCACTTCGAGCCGCTCGCGCGTGTGGGAGAGGTAATAGAGGACTTTGTCCTCCAGTTCGTCGAGGGACTCGTAGGAAACGACTTCCGTCTCGGGGTCGAACAACTCGTCGAGGTCGCGTTGGCGATCGGTGATCAGGAAGCCCCCCGCGGCTGGACAGTCGAACACGCGCTGGTTCACCGTCCACCGCATTTGCAGGCTGGTCGTGTTGAGATTGACGCCGGTTGTGCGATAGTAGCCGGACAGGTCGGTGTGGTACGCGACGGCCCCGCCGGCGTTGGGCACAATCGCAGCCCAATCGGGATCGCCACGCACTTCGACGCCATAGGGCGCCATGTGCAAGGCCATCGCGGTGCGGGCGCGGCGCGTGGCCTCGTAGACGATGCCCAGTTCGATGTTGCGCAGCTCTGTGGAGCTACGTAGCTCGAGGATATCGGCGGGCAGGATCGCCCCGATACCGTCGGCGAAGGCCTCCCGCGTCACCCGTCCCTGATCGAACGCGTCGTGGATGGCGGCGACGACATCGGGCAGGTGGCCGAGTTTCTGCCAGGCTTCGTTGGCCTGTTCGGTCATCGACGTGCCCACGAACGACACTGGCCGCACATATTGATCGGTTGGTTCGCCGTCGAACAGGCCGGGATCGGTGGCGAGCGGCATGTAGTGGATGTGGCGAAACCCAAGCGCCTCGAAATGCGGGATATAGGCGCGTTCCCATGTGGCCGCAACACCGTAGGGCGAGCAGTACACTTCGCGATTGAAGAGAATCATGCGGGGGGTATCGGTGAACCAACTGACGTGCGGGATGCGGGCGTCCTCGAAGAAGCGGGCGAACATATTCTGCATGTCCATGCCGGCGTAGTTGGAGCCGAGGATGAAATCGGGCTTGAATTCGCCGATGGTGGTAAACAGTTGCGCCACGTGTTCGCGCGTCAGGCTGCCGACGATCACGGACGGGACGGTAGCGGTATCCCACCCCAGCCGCGCCGCCGCCCGCAGCCAACTTTCGTCGAAGAAGTAGTTCGTGTCCAGCACCAGCATGCGCGTCGGCCCCGCGAACTTCGGGTAGTCGAGGAACGCGCGCATCCCGGGCGTGATCTGTAGTCTGGGCCCCGCCATGGGGGTATCGTATCGACTTGGGCCGGTGCTATCAAGCGGGTGTCCATTCCTCGGACGCCGGGCGCCCCGCAGGACGGCGGCGCATTGTGGCGGGCGCGGTACGCGGCTATTCGGCCTTGCGCGTGCGCTTGGCCCACTCGCGTTCAAGACGGTCACGCGCCTTCCAACGCCGGTGCAACCACAGCCATTGCCCCGGCGCCCGGCGCACGATGGCTTCGATCGCGTCTTGACAGCGCTGCGCGTTCTCGGCGATGTTCGCGCTCGGCCGGCCGGTGCGCACCAGATCCAATTCCGGCTCAAACTCAAGCACGTAGCGCCCGTCCGACCCCCGCGTCATCGAGACGGGAAGCACCGGAACGCGGGCTCGGATCGCGAGCACGGCCGCGCCCACTGTAGCCCAGCACGGCTGCCCGAAGAAACGTGCCGGGGCCGCGTTGTCGCGGGGACTCTGATCCACGAGAACGCCTGCGATGTAGCCCTGTTTGAGCAGACGCAAGATCGCCACTCCGGCCTCGTCCTTGGACAACGTCTCCACGTCCCCCGAACGCCGGATCCGATCAATGAACGCATCAAGCCGCGGATCGTCGAGCGGACGCACCACCTCGGCTACAAGCCGGCCGGCTCCCGCCATCGCGGGGGCCATCCATTCCCAGTTGCCATGGTGCGCGGCGATGATGATGAAGCCGCCTTCCGCGGGCATCCGGTCAAGGCCTTTGAACGTCACGTGCTGGTCGAGAAAACGTCCGCGCAATTGGCCAATCCGCGGGAACTCCGCCGCCACGATGCCCACGTTTCGCACCGCCTGCTTGAGGATCGCCCGCTTCTCGGCCGCGGTGAGCGTGTCGCCGTAGGCCAGGTCAAGGTTCGCCAAACCCACCTTGCGCACGCGGGGAACGGCGTAATAGGCGAAGGCCGCCAGACTGCGCCCCAGGAGGCGCGCGGCCTCAAGCGGAAGCGCGCTCACGACACGGCCGAACAGGATCGTGACGCTGGTCAGTAGCCATCGGCCGGCGGGGTTGCGGCGCCGGGACATGCTAGGCCTCGAGCGTGATGGTCTCGCCGGCCACGGGAGAGAACTTGCGGAATCCGTTGCCGGTGGCTTCGTGCAGCCAGTCGATAGCTTCGGGATCTCCATGGACGAACACGACGTTCTTCGGGTTGATGTGCTGGATCAACTCGTGCAGCGCACTGCGGGGAGCGTGCGCACTGAAGTTGAAGTGGCCGATATCCGTCAGCACGCGCCGGACTGCCGGGCGACCGGGACCGAACATCAGTTTTGCGCCTGGCTCGGAGTGCAACACCTTGTGCCCTAGCGTGTCGGGATCCAGATAGCCGACAAAGAAGATGCCGTGCTCCTCGCGCTGCACTATTTCCTCGGCGATCATGGCCGAAGGTGTGTTTTCGATCATCATGCCGGAGGTGGCCACGATGATACACGGCTCCTTCAGCAGGCCCTGCACCACCCGGTTCTGCCACACGTCGCCCACGCGGCTGAACCGGCTCAACGGCTGAAGCTCTGCTTCCGGATGCAGGAAGTCCTCGAAACGATGATAGACCTCGTACACCGCGCGGCCCAGCCCGGAGGCATACACGGGCACGTCGGGCAACTCGCCCGCGTCCTGCAGGCGCGCGACCACGTTGAGCATTTCCTGGGTGCGCCCCAGCGCGAACGCCGGCACGAGCGCCACGCCGCCCCGCGCCAAGACCCGCGTGACGGCCGCGCAGAAGCGCTCCGTCTGCTCCTCATAGCCGATCGCGTCGGCGTGCATGTTGGCGCCGTAAGTCGACTCAATCACCAGTGTGTCCACGGGCCCCAGATCCGTCGCGGGACGCAAACCCGTCATCAACTCCTGGTCCGACACACAAATGTCGCCAGTATAAAACACCGTATGCCCCGGGAGCCGCAACAGGACGCTGGCACTGCCGAGGACGTGCCCCGCATGCCGGAAGCACGCCGTGCTCTCGGCATACTCATGCAGGGCGAATTCCTGGTCCAGTTCGATCGCATGAGTACGTCGCAGCGCAAAATCGACGTCCTCGTGCGAATACAGCGGGTAGCCTTCGATGTTGCGCTCACGTGCCAGGATCCGCATCACTGAAACGCTGTTGTGCAGCATCCGGTCCATCACACCCATGGTGGCCGACGTGGCGTAGACACTCGTGCCCGGAAACTGTTGAACGAGGTAAGGCACCGCCCCGCAATGGTCGACGTGCGCGTGCGATATGATCACGGCGTCCGGGGCGCGCTCCAACAGCGAGAGATCGGGCAACGACTCAACACCGTCTTTCTTGGGGTGCGTGCCGCAGTCCAGAACGAACTGCTGCGCATCCGTGCGGATAAGGTACGAATTGGCGCCGATCTCGCGGCCCCCGCCCAGCGGGGTGAATGAAATGGGAGAATGTTTGCTCACGCGAGCAATTGTACGGGTATCGAAAGGCGTTGTCAAAGACCGTGTCGCGCCCCCGAACGTCGGGTTGCGTATTGTGGCGCGCCCGAAGTGCCTGATGGCGCTTGAGTTGCACTCAGTCACGCTGACACCAAATGGGTGAGTGCCTCATTTATGCCTGGTGTAGTGTCTCGTAGTTGGTGCAACGTAAGCGTTCACGCGTACTCAAACACAGCGCCAACACGGCGTCATCTCCGGACAAGGGGTTGCAACCCCTTGTCTTCTCCAGACTTGACTGATGGTGCGCGTCCGCCAAGATAAGATGCCAACAGAATTACTTAAACTGCTCTAGAGGAACCGGCAGCGCTCCGGCTTCATCCACTCGAAAAGGCTGTGCCCGATGGAGCGCAGCAGACAGTCGAGCCGCACAATGGGCAGCCCCAGCACGTTCTGATAGCACCCGTCGTACCGCGCAACCAGCAGACTGCCCGGGCCGTCGACGGTGTAGGCCCCGGCGCGATCGACCGGGTTGACGATCTCGACAAAACGCGCAATCTCCTCCTCGGTCAACTCCCGGAAAGTAACGTCCGTCACCTCGGAACCGTCGACGGTCTTGCCGGACTCCGTGTCGACCACGGACACCCCCGTAATCACCTGGTGCGTGACACCGGACAGGTCGGCCAGCATTCTGCGCGCCTCAGCCGCGTCCCGAGGCTTGCCCAACGGCCGGTCGCCCAGGAAGACCAGCGTGTCGGCCCCAACCACCACCGCCGGTTCGCCCAAGCGCCCGGCAACGTCATCGCACTTGGCGCGCGCATTGCCCACCACCATGCACGCCGGCTCGCCCTCGAACGACTCGTCCGCGTCGCTCACCATCACATCGAACACGACGCCCAGATCGGAGAGCAGCGCCCGTCTGCGGGGCGACGCCGAAGCCAGCACGATCCGGCTCACGGCGCGTCTTTCTCTTTGGGCGCCGGTTCACGGACAGGCAAGCCGGCCGGGGCCCACGCGCCCTCGGGGCCCACTGTGCGCACCACCTCGTCGTCCTCGATCACTTTCGTGCCCTCGGGCAACGCAATGCGCGTCTTCGCCAGCGTTCTTTCAGCGTTCTTGACGAACCCGGACACGCCGATAGACACCTGGGATTCCTCATCGTTTACAATGTGGATGCGGATGGGTAGATAGTCCTCGTCGCGCAGAAACAGCTGAAGCTCCCGGAACGGCGGCGGTTCGCCTTCAAGCGCTTTCGGTCGCACCACCACCTTGCGCGTAGCCGCCCCAACCTCCGGGCCGGGGGTGACTTCGAAAACGCTCACTTCGTACGCCTTGCGCAGGGCGGCCGTGTCGTCGTCGAATCCCAGGAAGAACAACTCCAGCAACGGCGATTCTTGCAAGTTGCGTATCTCAAGTTGCTCGAATTCGGCCCGGTACTCGTAGGCCTTGTGCCCGTCCACGAGCTGCACAAACCCTTCGTCGTCTCCCTCGTAGCGAAACACGATGCGCCGGGGGCGGGCAAATACCAGTGTGCCCAACGATCGGACCGTTTCCTCCGGCACGATGTCATCCTGCACAAACCGCGCCTCAAGCACCCGGATGCCGTCGCGTTTCTGCGCAAATTCGGCGAAGAATGCATCCGCCGCTTCGTCGCTGTAGGCGCTTGGCGCCGCATCGCCGGCCGCCAGCGACGCTAAAAGCACCAGCCATGCCGTCATACCGCGCCCTCCTCGTCGTCGCCTTGTGCCAGGCCGATCTCGGGCGGAGCAGCCGCGACCTCGATCCGATCCGTTTCGCCCCCGCCCGTCTGAGCCGAGAGCAACTCGGCGTGCGCCGCCAGGATCGATTGAATCTCAACACGCAACCGGTCGCGCTGTTCGCGCAACCGCGCGACCTCCAAGGCCAACGACTCAGGCAGTTTGCCCGCCTGCAGCAGCATCCGCTCTTTCTCCGCCTTTGCGGCGGCAATCAGCGTCTCGGCCTCGCGCTTGGCCGAGTCGATGATGTTCTCCCCGAGCTGCTGCGACGTCACCAAGGCATTTCGAAGCGTCTCCTCCATCCGCCGCGCCTCTTCCTGCTGTGCCTTGAGTTCCGCAACACGCCGGTTGATCCGTTCGACGACATCGGCGACGCGCTCCAGGAATGCGTCCACCTCCTGCGGCCGATATCCCCCAATGATGGCGCGCCGGAACTCCTGACTGTACATATCGCTGGGCGTCAGCACCGCCTCGTCGCCCAGCACCTCGGAAACTAACTTGTCCTTCCTCATAGGTCTCGCTCCCGGACACTTGCCCCGTTCTCCAGCCCGCATCGCTCACAAAACGCTCGACTGCGAGCGCGTATTTACTGCCCAAGCTCGGCGGCCCGCGCCACGGCCGCATTGACGCCCGCGGCGATCACGCGATCGAAGCCGTTCGCACGGAACGCTTCGAGTGCGGCCGCGGTTGTGCCGCCTTTCGACGTCACCCGTTCGCGCAACACCGACGGCGCCTCGCCCGACTCCATCAGCAGCCGGCCCGCTCCCAACAACGTCTGCCCCGCCAACTGCACCGCCTCAGTCTGACCCAGTCCGTTCGCGACGGCCGCGTCGGCCAAGCATTCCACCATGTAGAAGAAATAGGCCGGCCCGCTCCCGCTCAACGCCGTCACGGTGTCAATCAACTCCTCGGGGACCATCGCGGCGATTCCTATCGCCCCGAAAATCGTGCGCGCCGTCTCCGCGTCCGCCTCCGAGCAATTCCCGCTGACCGCGATCCCCGCCGCCCCCGCGTTCACCAGCGCCGGTGTGTTGGGCATCACCCGCACCACCCGCGTCTCCGCCCCCAACCGCGCCTGAATGTAGGCAATCGAGATGCCCGCCGCGATCGTCACCACCAGCGTGCCGGCCTTTGCGTCAGCCTCGATCAGGTCCAGCGCGTCGCCCATGCCTTGCGGCTTAACCGCTAGCACCAGCGTGTTGCACCCCGCGGCCAGTTCCGAGGGCGAATCCACCACCACCAGCCCCGCCTCGGCCGCCGCCTGACGCCGCTCCTCGCTCAGGTCGCAGGCCAGGATACGCCCGGGCGCGATCGTGCCCGTGGCGACCAACCCCTGCGCGATCGCGCTGCCCATGTTACCGAATCCCAAGAAACCCAGCGTCCCGTTCAATGCCATGGCTCGACGTGCTCCCTTCGTTACTATTCGCTTCCGGCCGATTCCCCGGACAGCGGCTCAAGCGTCCGGATCACGGCGATTTCGTCGCAGTCCGGAAAAGACGGACAGCGCAGACAATCGCTGAAAACTTTGTGGGGCAACTCGTGCTTGTCGATCTCTTCGAAGCCGTGCTGCTTGAAGAACTCCGGCACGCGCGTCAGGGCGTACACGCGGGCAATGTTCAGGCGCTGCGCCTCTTCGATACACGCGTTCAACAAGCCCACACCGACACCCGTGGCGCGCAGGTCGGGGCGCACCACCAGCGAACGGACCTCCGCCAGATCAACCATGTCAATGTGCAGCGCGCAGCAGCCGCCTATCCCCTGTTCGTCCACGTAGGTATAGAAATCCCGGACAAACTCGTACAGTTCCATCAACGGACGTGGCAACACCGCCCCGTCCACGCTTGCCGAGTCCAGCAGCTTCTTGATGCCGGCCACTTCGGTTAGCTTCGGCTTCCGAATCGTCTGCATTGCACGTGCTCATTTCCTGGGCGCGGCAGGCCCTCACTGCGCCGGTACTCAGGGGTGCGCCGTCTCGCACTCGCCACCGAATGTACCAGGCATCGTCCCTCCAGGCAACTTCCACACGCCCGGACACACGCCGCCAAAACAAAAAAATGACCCTCGGAAGAACCGTGGGCCATCTCATTAATGAGTAGCTCGCCGCTCACGCGGTTGCCGGGTCGCGTTACCCAGCCCGCTTCGAGCGCTTTGATTGTAAGATGCGTGGCTTTGGCCACGCATCGCCATTCAGGAACATGGCGGACGTCAAAAAGCGAAAAACCGTTGGTGGCGCATAAGCCCTTGCAAACCGGGCTTCGCCGCCCCAATCCCCAGAAGGGCGATTTCTCCTCACGCGTCCCGACGGGCTCCATAGAGCCCGCGGGTCAGTGACGTACCGTTCGTTCCTGTCCCCATCCCGGGACGGGGACTTCGGGTTCGCGTTTTACCCGAAGATGGCTTTGATGTGCTTGATGATCAAGCCGATCGCGTCGATAAGGTTATCCGGAGCATTCTCCTCGAGGAAGTCGGCGTCGTGATCCTCCGGCCAATTGGGGAGCGTCACCGCCTTGCTCGGCAAAGTCGTAAGATGCTTCATGTGATTCACCTCCTTCCGCTTGCTGAGGTTAAACTACTCGCCAATACAGTACCATGAGTGCCCCTGGAACGTCAAACACTTCAAGATGTGGTACACGGCCACTCAGTGCATACTACAGACCGCCCCCTCCGGAACGGAAATCGCCGGGTAACTTACACGTGGCGCGAGGTGCGTCTTGACGCTCTTCCGGGACACCCCTATAATCCCTGAGTGGCCTTTGGTAAGGGGCTTTCGGGCATCGGCGCGGCAAGCGTGCGGAACCCGGCGCCACTTGGGGAGATGTAGACGGTATGGGCGATGACAGATTGGGCAGACTCGAAGAGGCCGTATCCCAGTGGCGCGAGGAGATCGGCGCGGCGTCCGAAGAACGCGCCGCGGAGATCGCTATCGCCCTCGGCAGTGCAAGGGCTTTGTCCCAGCGGGACGCGGCTCTAGACGAAGCCAATGCCCGCATTCGCGACATCGAGCGCGTCCTGATGCAACGTGACGAGGAAATCGAGAACGCGGCGGAACGCATCGCCGTGCTGGAAAGCCACCTGGCCGGCGCGCAGGACGAACTGGAGGCGCGCGTCGAAGAACTGATCGCGACGCAAGCGCGCATCGCCATACTCGAAGGGGAACGCGAGGAGTTGGCCGCGCAAATCGAAACTGCGCGGTCAGAACTCGACAGCACGACACGCCGCGCCGTTCAAGACGAGCAGAGCGTGGCCCAGCTCGTGCGCGAACTCAACGAACAGTCCGCTAAGGCCGAAACGGCCCAAGACCACGCGGCCAAACTTGAGGTACAAGCGGGCAACCTCAACGAAACCATCGAGGCCCAGCGCGAGGAGAACGAACGCGCCGCCGCGCGCATCGCCGAACTCGAGCCGCTCGCTGGCGACGCGGAAGCCGCCGCACAACGCGCCGCCCAACTGGAAACACGCGCTGCTGAACTCCAAGCCGCTCTCGACGCCCACCGCCAGGAAGCCCAGGAGGCCGCCAGCCGCATTGCTCAACTTGAACCGTTGGTCCAAGACGCCGAACACGCTATGCAGCGGATCGCCGAGTTGGAGGAGTGCGTTACCGGCTGGCAGTCCAAAGCCGAGACCCGCCACCAGGAAAGCGAAGAAGTCGCGAAGCGTGCAGCCGAACTCGAAGAACAGACCGCCCAACTCGCCGCGGAACTCGATGACGCCCGCCAACAAGCCGCCGAAGCCACCGAACGCGCTGTGAAACTGGAACGCGCGATGGTCAACGTGTCGGCCGAATTGGAAACGCGCCAAGGCGCGGCGGAAACCGCAAACGTGCGCGTGGCCGAGTTGGAGCAACAGCTCGCGGAGGCATTGGCAAGGCAAGACGCGGAAGAGAAGGATCAGGAGGGGACCACGCGCGTCGCCACCAAGGATTGGGAGAGCGTCCACACCGAATTGGAAGAGGTCCGAGCGCAACTGTCGGACTCGCGCGACGAAATCGCCGAGGTTCGCCGCCAATTGGCCGCGCACCCACCCCTCGGTCAGGTCGAGGAACTGCACACCTTGCTCGAGGAAGAGCGCTCACGCGTGGCGCTGCTTGAAGAACAGCTCAGCCGTCAGGAACACGTCAAGGAGGACACGGTCCAGGCCGATCAACTGGCCATGGCCCTGCGCGACCGCGATGAAGCCCACCAGGAGATCGTCTCGTTGCGCGCCGAGATCGACATGCTGCGCCGGGCCAACGCCAGCCTCAGCACCCCTGCTCCCGCGGAGCGGAAAGGAGCGCCCGAGGCCGTCGACGAGGTCGGACTGAGCCGCCTGGGCTCCGAGGGCCACAGGCGCCGCATGGGCGAACTACTCGTCGAACTGGGCATCGTCACCCTCGAACAACTCGACAACGCCCTCGACGAGCAGAATGCCACCCCCCACCGCCGGATCGGCGCTATTCTCACCGAGTGCGGCTACACGAATGAGGAAGTCATCTCACAGGTACTCGCCCACCAGTTGGAGTTGCCTTTCGTTCGCCTCACCCCCGACACCATCGACGAGGCCGCCCCCCGCATGATCAGCGCGGAACTGGCCCGGCGCCACCTGTGCATCCCCGTGAGCCTGGCCCCCGATCGCGTCGTACTGGCCATGGCCAACCCGTTTGACCTGGTCGCCGCGGACGACGTACAGATCGCCACCAACCGCCGCGCCGACCCCGTCGTCGCCACACCGGGCGACGTCCGCGCTGCCCTCGAACGCCACTACGGCGTAGCGTAGCGGGGCTTGAGGGCGGCATGTGTTGACTCGCGATTCCGGATTCGCCTACTCCGTTTGCCGCCACTTGGGGCGGCTGATAAGATAACGGAACGAAAACACTTCCTTACCCAGGCTAAGTTCGAGAGGACAGAGCATGCTCAAGCGGATCGCGGTGTTGAGTGAAAACGAACAGTTCCACCGGGAAGCCGCCGCGGTTGCGGCGGCCGCCGGTGCGCAGACGGTTCCGGTGTCGGGCGCATCCGACATGCCCGCGGGCGTCTCGGCCATCGTGGCCGACGCGGGCAAGGCCGCCGCGGCCATCGAGGGCGCCCTCGCGCTGGAAGATTGGAACGCCGAGATCCTGGTACTGCTGACGGACGCGCTCGATTGCCGCGAGGATTTCCTGCCCGGCTCTTCGCGCCGCGTCATGGACCACGCCACGCGGTTCGCTCAGGCCGCAAGCCTCGACCCGGAAGACCAGTTCACGCTTGAACGGGCGGCGCTCGTGCGCGACATCGGCAAGATCCGGGTCGGCAACGAGATTCTGCTCAAGAAAGGCCTGCTCACCTACGACGAATGGCGCCTGATCCACCACCACCCCAGATTGGGCGCGGACATCGTCGCCAAGACCACCACCCTCCAGGACACGGCCGACATCGTCGCCATGCACCATGAGAGTTGGGACGGCGACGGATACCCCGACGGCATCGAGGGCGAAGCCATCCCGCGCATGGCGCGCATGATGAAGATTATCGACGTCTACTGCGCCATGACCAGCCCGCGCCATTACCGCCAGGGCCATGCCACGCATGGCGAAGCCACCGAGTTCCTGCGCAGCGAGCAGGGCAAACACTTCGACCCCGACTTGGTCATGTATTCATCGACGCCAAAGTTGGACACCCCTGGGCATAGCCGGCGGCCGTCGGAAATTAAGGAGTAACCTGCCTTGGAAGCAGACTATGCGGGCCGGGGGAGATTATCAAGAAAGATTGATGCCGCGGAAGGCGCAGAATGCATGGAGGGATGCATCACCTCCGTGTGATGCATCCCTCCAAAGGAGTGTCTCCTGAGTGCTAGGCTTGCACGTCGAGGTCGTGCCCCTCTTGTAGCGTCATCACGCTTCGCAGGAGCTCCAGTGCCGCGTTTCCGACTGACTGCGGCGCGGGTTGCTGTTCCTTCAGCACGCGCGCCTGGTTACCCACTCGGAACTGAGCCTGGCTGAGACCGGCCCCGACGCCGCCCACTGATGCTGTACCAGCCATGGTTTGGGTCTCCTTTCAACGTCGGGTTCTCTCCTATTGCCTACATCTATTCCTTTCGGCAGATCGGTGGAATAGCTTTAGAGCATTTCACTCTTGTCCTAACCACAGAGGACACGGAGG
>JAACEL010000364.1 GCA_011682535.1 Nitrospiraceae bacterium
TGGCATAGCGGCACGATGTCGAGGTTTTGTGACGCAGTCAGGCGATGCCGCAACAGGCAGATAGGCGGCATCTCAAGCATGACGCGACACTAGTTCTGGCCCATCATGCCCAGGAGGCGGCGGTTGAACTCCTCGGCTGGATGTACCCCCAACTCCTTCAGACGGTAGTTGAGTGCGGCCACTTCGATGATGATGGCGATGTTGCGGCCGGGGCGAACCGGGATGACGAGATAGGGAACCTTGACGCCGAGTATTTCCTTGGAGTCCTCACGCAGGCCAGTCCGGTCGTAGTCTTTGTCTTCGCGCCACTCTTCGAGTTCGACCAAGAGCCCCACCTGCATGGCGTTGCGCACACGCCCCACGCCGAAGATGCTTTTGACATCGACGATCCCCACGCCCCGGATCTCCATATGGTGCTCCACAATGGGGTTGGTCTCGGCGTAGAGTTCGTCGTCGCGGCTACGGCGCAGCTTGACGAGGTCGTCGGCGACCAGCATATGGCCGCGCTCTACAAGTTCGAGGGCAGTCTCGCTCTTTCCGACGCCCGGCTCGCCCAGGATCAGACAGCCCACGCCGAAACACTCAAGCGCCGTGCCATGCACGCTCGTCTCGGGAGAGAATTCGTCGGCGAGGAACAGGATGATGCGCGTGATGACCTCGTCGGTGCTGCCGCTTGAACGCAGCACCGGAATCCCCCGGCGGTTACACAGATCGAGGAATAGATTGGAGGGCTCAAGATGGCGCGACAGCACAAACGCCGGTATCTCGAACGAGAAGAGGCCGTTGAGACGCGATTGGAGCACCGAGGTGGGTAGTGTTTCCATGTAGTGGATCTCGGTGTTGCCCAACACCTGGATACGGTCGCTGGCGAAGTACTCCAGATAACCGCTGAGGGCCAGACCGGGACGGTTGATGTCGGAAATGAGCACCGGACGCCCCATCCCCTGGAAACCGGCCAACACCTCCAACTCAAGTTCCGTCGCCATGCGGTCCAACAGGCGCGCCACCGCAATGCTCTTCTTGCGTCTGACAGGAAGGTCGCGGAATGTCATTCGGTCCTCCAGCCGCCGATACACACGCATGTAGCGACATCAGGCAACCCGTGTCTCGGGCTCCCTCAGTCACCGAGGCCCCCTGATTGACGAGTTATTAGAATTGTGGCTCAATCAACCCATACGTGCCGTCGTTCCGGGCGTAGATTACGTTGACCTGCTGCGTCTCCGCGTTGGAAAACACGAGAAAACCGTCGTCGACCAAGTCCAACTGCATGGCGCCCTCGTCCACCGACATGGGCTTCATGGGCAGCTTTTCGCGCAAGACCACGCGATGCCGTACCGCTCCTTCGGTCCCCTCCTCCATCTCGTGATCGACCTCTATCACCTGGTGATGGTAATTGAGATCCTCTTCAGCCTTGCGAGGCTGATGACGATTGATTTTGTCTTTGTAGCGCCGCACCTGACGATCCAGCTTTGCCAGAACGGCATCCACCGATGCGTACATGTCAGAGGAGGTCTCGCTGCCATGGATTCGGATTCCATTGGCGTGCAGATTGACCTCGGCAATGTGGCGATGCTTCTCGACCGTCAACACGACATCCACGTCAATGACCCGATCGAAATGGCTCCGCACTTTGCCTAAACCGCTCTCAATGTATGACTTAAGCGCATCGGTCATCTCCATGTGACGACCCGTAATGTTGACGTTCATGTGATGGTCTACCTCCCTCATGCTCTCGGAAGTCTTCTATTGATAGATCATACCACGCGCTAACGATGGTGTCAATGTCGTGCAAATACTGCTGGGAAAACCAGCAGACCACGCGAAAATCCCCTATTTTCCAATTCTTCTTTAGTGCTTGCAATTTTGTCAATATTTTACTATAATGTTACTGCCACGAGGGAGGACTGAGCTGAATCATGGTCTCACAGACGCGCGCAAAACAGGAATGCATCATTGAAGCGGTTCGTCAGCATCTGGAAGGCGACGCCGCCGTCGAGTTTGTCCGTCAATGTGGCTATGCCATGAGCACCGCCGGGGTGGCCCGCCACCTGCGCCTGATGGGGGGGCGCCATCGGGTAGAGGAACTCATCGCCGCGGGAAACCCCAACCGGGAGATCCTGGCCGCGTGCTTCCCGGATGACGACATGTCGACGCTTCCGGCACAGCCGCCCACGCAGTGCGAGCTGTTCGAGGAGGCAAAACCCGCGGCTGGTCAACCATTCTTACCGGACGGTGATATGCCCCTGTACGAGACCACAAAGCTCACGTTGCGCATCCCCACCGACCTGTACACGGCCATCCAGATCGCGTCGAGAGTGGAAAACAAGTCACGCAGCGCGCTCATCATCGAGATTCTGACGACCGCCCTCTCTAAGATCCCCAAGCTTCCGGAGAAAGACGAAGAGTAGGGCTCCCCTACAGGGGGAGTAACGTTGCTCTACAAACTGTTATTCTTCTTCACGATCGCCGCGTTTCGGCGCATGCCGGTGTATCGAGCGCGTCGGATGGGACTCCCCGCAAACCGTTCCTTGAACTCCTCTTCGCTCATCGATTCCCACTGGTCCAGGCCGGGATTGGCGTGTCCTTGGCGCGGGCGGAAGTCTGCGTTCGATGTCTCCGCGGCCTTGCGATTCCAGGGGCATGCCTCCTGGCAGGCATCGCACCCGAACAGCCAGTCCCCGAAAGCCGGCGCCAGATCTTCCGGCACGTCCCCTCGACTCTCAACAGTGTGGTAGGCAATGCAGCGTCGCGCATCCAAGACGCCGGGGGCCACAATGGCGCCCGTCGGACAGGCGTCCATGCAGGCCGTGCAAGTACCGCAGCGCCCGATGGCCGGGGCATCGGGCGACAGTTCGACGGTGGCCGCGATGACGCTGAGGAACAGCCACGATCCCATTTCAGGGTGTATTAGCATGGTGTTCTTGCCCGTCCAACCCACGCTGGCGCGCTCCGCCCATGCGCGCTCCAACACGGGGCCGGTGTCGATGCAGCAGTAGCTCTTTTCCGCCTCCCCCATCTCTTCGATGTATGCGGCGAGCGCCCTCAGGGGCTTGCGCAGCGCGTTGTGGTAGTCGCGTCCCCAGGCATACCGCGAGACCCGCCCGGTGTGAGGCTGGCACTCCGGACGCGGAGCATAGTAGTTGGCCGCGAGGACCACCACGGAACAGGCGCCTGGCAATTTCAGGCGGATGTCCTGACGGAGTGGTCTCGTCGCGTCCATCCAATCCATATCAGCGTGGTAGCCCTGTGCCAGCCACTGTCCGAGTCGGTCGTCAGGGTCGATGGGGCCCGCCTCGGCGATGCCGCAGGCGTCAAAACCGAGCGCGGCGGCCCGGGCCTTGACCTCGGTGGCGCGGCTCTCTGGGGTGCTTGTCGTCATAGGACTCCCGTGGCAGGTGAACGGCGGGCTTTCTACTTCAGATACACGCGCTTCCCGTACTTCTCCATCATCCGCGTGTTCCATTCGTCGCCCCCCGGCAGGTTGGCCGTCTTGAAGATGGGCGGTTCTTTGCCTTCCTTGGCGAAGCGCTCCGCGACACCGTAGACGATTTGTTCCATTATCGAGATTCCAACGAGGCTGGAGGTGGCTGCGGTCGTCAGGTCCGTTCCCGGGATGGTGAGCGCGGCGTCGCCAGCCGTACCGCAATTGTCGATCACGACGTCACAGATCTCGTAGAGCTTCTTGTCCTGGCCGTCCCCATAGGAGGCGGCCTTGGATTGGTTGAGGGAGGAGATCGCTACAGTGTGCAGGCCGCGTTCTTTGGCGCACAACGCCATCTCCACAGGAACGGCGTTCTTACCACTGTTCGACACCAGGGTCAGCACCTCCCCGGGGCGCATATCGTTCTTGTCGAGCACGATTCGGGCCAGTCCGGGCAGGCGCTCGAGGCGGGTGCTGGTGACGGGGCCTTCATGCTGCATAAGGGCGGGGAACAGGATGGCGTTGACGGGAATCAACCCTCCGGCACGGTAGTAGACCTCCTCACCGATGAAATGGGAGTGCCCCGTCCCGAACACGTGCCACACCCCTCCGTCCAGCAGACTCGCGGCAACAAGCTGCGTGGCTTGGGCGATGGCCTCGCTCTGGGTCTCTTCCACGCGCTGAAGCAGTTCCCGCGCCACCCTGAAAAAGTCGAGCATATCGTCCTCCTCCGTCGTGAATTCGCCACAGTATACATGACGCCGGAGCACGGGTTCTGCTGTGAGCGGCGGGAGCGGGTACACACATTTGCGCCGGGAATGCTTGCACTTCGCGAACGGCGATCGTAGTATCAGCGTGTCCAGGAGACGCCCACGCCCCACAGCCGGACTCTTGTCGTAGGGCAACGTGAAGCCCCGCCTGCGGGTGTTCGGCGCGTGACAACACGCAAAGGAAAATGGTCCAGCAATGCGAGAAGTCGAAGTGCCGGTGTGTTTTGAGCCGCAAGGCCGAACGGTCTATGTGCTCAAGCGCACGAAAATCGTGGAAGCCGCCTCGAACGCAGGCATCACCCTCAACATGCCTTGTGGCGGACAAGGCGCCTGCGGGAAGTGCAGGGTGCGTGTCACCCAGAACGCGTGCCCGCCCACCGACGTAGAGAAGGAACAACTGTCCGCCGAAGAGATCGAGAACGGTGTCCGGCTGGCGTGCCAGTCGTGCGTGTGCGGCCCGGTCACAATCGAGGTGCCGGAAACCTCGGTCATGGCCTCCACGTTCCAGATCCTGGGTGGCTCGAAGACGGAAGCAGTGGACGTGACGGACGTGGCGGTACGCAAGCGGTATGTGGAACTGCCTATGCCCTCACGTGAAGATGAGACGCCCGATCTCGATCGGCTGCAGCAAGTCGTCGGTGAGTGCATGGTCTCGCTCGCTCTGCTGCGCGAGCTTCCGGGACGTTTGCGTGCCTGGGACTTCAAAGGTACGGCCGTGATGGCCGACCATTGCCTAATCGACTTCGAGCGCGGCAATACGGAGCCGGAATGCTATGCGGTGGCCTTCGACATCGGCACCACGACACTGGTGGGCGTCTTGCTCGACCTGACAAGCGGACGCGAGCGCGCGAGCGTCAGCCGGATGAACCCACAGACGTCCATCGGCGACGACGTGTTGTCGCGAATCCTGTTTGCAGCCGAGAACGAGCGAGGCCTGTGGGAACTGCGCGGATCGGTTATCGACGCGATCAACGAGATGATCGGCGAGTTGGCGCGGCAGGCCTCCATCCCGCGTGAGCGGATCTACGAGGCCAGCTTCGCGGGCAACACGACGATGCAACTGCTGATGGAAGGCATCGACCCGTCCGCGCTGGGCGGCGTTCCCTTCTCCCCCGCCACCGGTGGCGCGCTCTTGATGAGCGCAGCGGAACTCGGCATGCAACTCCACCCGCGCGGACGGGTCTACATCTTCCCCGTGATCGGCGGCTTCGTGGGGGGCGACA
>JAACEL010000365.1 GCA_011682535.1 Nitrospiraceae bacterium
CTTTCTTATGGGACTTGACCGAACGAGCGGCGGGAGCGATTAGCGACCGCAAATGGCCACGGATGGCCATTTAGCGACTGACGGGGCCCGGAGGTCGATGGCCAGGAGCCATCGGTCGGAGGGAAGTCCCATTTCTGGCTAGTAATAGGGCTCTGAAATTGCCGAAAAACGCTATATAGCGTACTTTTGGCGGGTTTTTTACGGAAACGACACCAGAGGGACCCTACTCAATTCCTTTGCAGGTTTACAATCACTTTTCAGCTGGAGGCAGCGAGTCCGCTACAAGCGTTGCTGGACAATGCTTATTCCTGAATTGCACTTCTTACGTTGCGCGCCCGGAGGCGGCGTAAGATAGTTCTGATTGCAAGCGTGATGGCGTAGGTGCACGCGGTGTAAAACGGATATCACCTACTTCTGCCGTTCCGACGACGACAATAATTATCCCTTACGGATGTCTCAAAACGAGCTCCTGAGCCCAAACCGGGTTCCCCTCTCGGGCTTTTCAGATACGGGCTCGGTCACGGGCAGGTAGCAAAAACTTCGAAGTGATTTTAGAGTGTGAAGCCCGCAGCAAAGCAGACTGCGGACTTCACGGTTACGAAGACTTCGACCGTTCGCACAACACCGACGGGCCGAAGCCGAAGAGAGGTTCGGAGTGTCCTGCAGTCCACAAACCCGGACACCCGTCCCCTTTGCGACGACGAGATACACGGCAAACAACGATGGTATCATTCGCCCCGAGCTGCCGTCGTACTGTGTCTTCGCCACAGGGGCGCAGACATGCTCTATTTTCGTCGATCACTACAGATTGCGCAAGACCGGTCCGCGCTTCTGTCTTGCGGTGGTGGGCTGCACCCAACACCCGTACGGACGTTATACGCTGTATCCGCCGGGGTATTACCCCTATGGCCGTACGCCGATGGCGCCCTATAGCCCGGCTGGAGAACTGCTGAGGGACGCTACGACGGGAGATCCGCTCTGGGAGGTGACGCTCTTCGCTGCCGCTGTGGATGCGGCAGCGGGTAAAAAGTGGCCGGAGGAAAGTCTGTGGGATGATCCCCGACGTTTGCGAACTCAGGGGTGTCAATTGCAGCTCGCGGGTCGGCTGCTGGGCGTTGATCCACGGTTGGATGACGGGGTTCGGGAGCGAATCGCAACCCGCCTGGCGGTGGCGACGATGAAACTGTTCAGTGGGGCAAAGATCTGGGCAAGCGGATGGAAGATGCGTGGAGCCGCGATCCTGGCGGTGCTTCTGTCGATTCCCGTTCAGGCTTCTTTGCTGGACCGGATGCTGGCCGCCGGTGCGCTCAGCGGGTTGTGGGCAGGAAGACACCCGCACCGCTGGGATGCGGATCGAAAGACCTGGGTTGGTGGCCTTCTCACGCCGTCCGGGCTCCGGGAACACCCCGACGCTGCAACCCTCCGGGATCGCGGGCCGCCACCCACGAGTTTGCCCGATACCGCGGCAGCCCAAGCGGTGCTACCTTCGGATTCATGAATGATCAACACCGTCCGCCACTAGCTGTCTCCCCGGAAGCATTGATGCGTTACTCGGTACTTGCCCAACTCGAGGCGCTTGTTTTGAGCGAGTCCTCCCCGAGTGATGCAGTGCGCCAGATCGCCGGGCAAGAACACGCGTACCCCGACGGTCGCCCTGTGCGAGTGAGCGTGCGCACTTTGCAACGCTGGCGAGCGGCGTACGCGACCGGCGGGCTCGAGGCCCTCGTGCCGCAGAGCCGCAAGCGGACCGAAACCTCGATGATCCTCAGTGAGGCCCTCGTCGCCTTTTTTCGCGATGAGAAACACCGTGATCCACGGGCCTCGGTACCCGAGTTGCTCAGGCGGGCCAGGGTTCGCGGCATCATCGCCGAAGACCTGTCCATCGACCGGAGCACCGCATGGAGGGCTTGCCGGCGAATGGGGCTGCCTACCCGCGCTCGTCCTTCCAAGCGCGAGGGCGACATGCGTAGATGGCGCTACCCCCACCGCATGCAGTGCGTGCTCGTTGACGGCAAGCACTTTCGAGCCGGTAACGCCCGCCTGCGCCGGGTAGTGCTGTTCTTCCTCGACGACGCCACCCGCTACGGGCTCGATGGGCTGGTAGGCACCTCGGAGTCGGTGGAACTGTTCTTGCACGGGCTCTACGAGATGGTCGGCAAACACGGGCTGATGGATCTGCTGTACCTGGACAAAGGGCCCGGCTTCAGATCCAACGACACACTCGCGGTGGTGCAGGGTGGACTACGAGCCTGGCTCATCCACGGCACGACCCGGTACCCCCAGGGGCACGGCACGATAGAGCGCTTCAACCGCACCGCAGGCGAGCAGCTGTTGAGGTCTCTCGACGGTAGCCTCGAGGTCGATCCGGACTGCCACGCCCTGACCCTGCGAGTTCGCCACTTCCTCGACCGCTATAACGACACCCCCCACGAAACGCTCGCAGGCGATACCCCCCGGCAGCGCTGGGAAGCAGGACGCCCCTTGCGCTTCCCCGAAGATCAGGCCGATCTCTACCGCCGCTTCGTCGTGCGCGAACCACGCAAGGTCTCCGCCGACCACGTTATCAAGATCGATGGCCGGCTGTGGGAAGCGCCTCGTGGCCTGGGCGCCACCTGGGCCGAAGTGACCCGGCACCTTCTGGACGATCGATATTGGATCCTGCACGAGGGCCGCATGGTGCAGCTCGCCGAGCTTGATGTACACGCCAACGCAACTGGGCCGCGCGGCTACATCGGCGATGACCAACCCGTGTCCTCCGAAGGCATCCCCGCCACCGCTGCTCGACTTGCCTTCGATCACGACCTGCGGCCCCTGGTCGACTCCGATGGAGGATTCCGCGATGAGCACAACGATGAGAAAAACAAGGAGACGAACCAGTGAGCCTCGAACTGAGCCCCCTGGGTTTCCGCAAAACCCCGTTCACCCGTGAACTGTCGGTCACCGAACGCTTTGAGCTGCCTTGCCAGGAAGAGGTGGCTGAGGCCCTGGCCGAAGCGGTCCGCAGGCGCATGAGTGCCGCTCTCATCGCGCCCGCCGGTACCGGCAAGACGGTGACCTTGCGCATGCTGGTCTCCCTTTTGCCCGAGACCCGTTACCAGGTGCGCTACGTCAAGGTCACAGGACTCTCCAAACGTGACCTGTGCAAGGAGATCGCCGCCGCATGTGGTCTCTCTCCAACCGGCATCTACCCGGCACTGGTGCGCAAGCTCCAAGAGGCCTTTGAACACACCTCCGGCGCCGACGGGCTGCGCTCGGTCATCGTGTTCGATGAGGCCCATGACCTGCGTCCCGAGTCGCTGGCCATGCTGCGCCTGCTGACCAACTTCGAGATGGACAGCCGCCTCGTCGTCTCGTTGGTACTCGCGGGGCAACCGGCGTTGAAAACCCTCCTCGGACGTCCCGAACAGGCGGCAATGGCAGGGCGCCTGGCCCACTTCGCCACCCTGCGGTTGCTCTCCCGCGAGGAGACTCGCTCCTACATCGTACACCGCTGCGCTGTCGCCGGAGCTCAGACGAACCCCATCGACAACGACGCCCACGAGGCCATCTTCGAGATCAGCCGCGGCAACTTGCGCGCCATCGACCGACTCGCACTGAAGTCCATAGAGCTCGCCGCCACAGCCGGCTCATCCGCGGTCTCCACCCCTGAGGTGATCGCGGCGCGCAACCAGTTGTGGGCATGAGCGAGCTACTGCCAACCCTTCAGGTTCATGCCATCGATCCTGAGCCCGACCGACCTCAGTGGCTCGTTCAAGATCTCTGGGGAGCTTGTGCCGTCGGGGTAATCGGCGGCGCACCGAAAACCTGCAAGTCGATGCTGGGGCTGGATCTGGCGGTCTCCGTGGCTTCCGGTACCGCATGCCTCGGCCGCTTCGAGGTCCATACACCGGGACCGGTACTCGTCTATCTGGCCGAGGACGCGCTGCCTCGTGTCCGTGACCGCATCGCCCAGTTGTGTCGCCATCGGGGACTCTCTCTTCAGAGCCTCAATCTCCACGTCGTCACCGCACCCACTCTCCGCCTTGATCTCGAGCGCGACCAGCAGGCTCTGGACCACACCCTGGCGGCACTCCACCCAAAGCTGCTAATCCTCGATCCCCTCGTGCGCTTGCACCGCCTCGATGAGAACAGCGCAGCCGACATCTCCGGTTTGCTCGGTTTCCTGCGACATATCAACCGCACTCACCAACTCGCTCTCGTACTTGTCCACCACATGGCCAAGCGCTCCCGCCGCGACCTCGGCCAGGCGTTGCGTGGCAGTTCCGACCTCCACGCATGGACCGACTCCGCCTGCTATCTGGTCCGCCGCAATGATCAACGCCTGCAACTCACCGTCGAACACCGATCAGCCCCGGCTCCCGATCCGGTTCTCTTGCACCTCGTCTCAGGCCATGACGAACCGCTCAGGCTCCTCGTCGACGGCGATGATGTTGCACAACAGCAACCTCTTGCCGAAGCAATACGCTGCCAACTGCGTCGTTCCTCTCAGCCGGTTTCCAGGACTGCGCTCCGTCGACTGCTTCGCGTCAACAACGCCCGACTCGGTGAGGCGCTGCAAACCCTTGAAAAACGGAGCCTCGTCCTCCGCTGCTCCGATGGCTGGCACCTTCCTCCCGAGCACGATTCTTCCCAGACCAACCTCTTCAGCTAAACTCACCGTCCTAACTCCGCATTCCCCCTAACCTTCCGCCATCCATTCCGCGTTCCGCCGTTCCCCACCAGGGGCGCGCTCGGAACGGAACACCCCTTTGCCACACTCGGTGCCATTAGATCTACAACCACCTACGCCTCGGGGCGCGCAACGCAACAACCCGTATCTGCTTTCAGGCAAAGTGATACGTCATCCCAATCAAGCGTGGGCAAGTGATATCACCTATTGTGAGCTTCCCGGTGGGTGTCACGTATACCTGGTGGTGATCCTTGACCTGTTTTCACGCAAGGTTCTGACTTGGCGGCTATCAAATACCCTCGACGCAGAGTTCTGTGTAGAGGCGCTCAATGATGCGATCGAGCAGTATGGAATACCGGCGATTTTCAACACCGATCAAGGGTGCCAATACACCTCGGACGCATTTATCGGGGTACTCAAGCGGCACCACATTGAGATCAGCATGAGCGGCAAAGGCCGGGCTCTGGATAACGTCTACGTGGAACGACTATGGAGGTCACTGAAATACGAAGATATTTACCTAAGATCATATGAATCGATGACGGAATTGAAGGCAGGGATCAAGAGATATTTTGAGTTCTATAACACGGAACGGTTTCACCAGTCTCTGGATTACCTGACTCCAGAGGTAATGTATGAATCTTTCTCGGTGCAAGAAGATTCACGGCTAGCTGCGTAGCTATGGGAGCACCTTAAACTATTTTTAAAACTGTCTTGACAAAAGGGCGCGATGTA
>JAACEL010000366.1 GCA_011682535.1 Nitrospiraceae bacterium
GAGATCGCCGTCCTGAAGAAGGAAGTCGGCGGGAAGAACGGCGTTCTGGCCCTGGATTTTGACGTGCTCAACGCCCGCATGACCGTCACACATGATCCCGAGAAGATCGGACCCGACGCCATCATCGCCGCCACCGGCACCGCCGGCATGAGGGCCATCCCTTGGGAGGAGCGGACAAAACAGGAAGCGGAGTCGTTCTGGCAACAGCGTGGCCGCCCGATCATGACCGCCGCCAGCGGCGCATTGCTCGCGGCAGGCTTCTGCACGCATTGGTTTCTACATGGCAACATATTAGACGCCCTGGCAATCGGCGATGGGGGTGACGACCACGTCTTCCCCCTCGCATCCATCCTGCTCTACATGGCCTCAATCGTCTGCGGCGCCTGGTTCGTGGTTCCCAAGGCTGTCGGAGCTGCCAAGAGGTTCCGGCCGGATATGAACTTCCTGATGGTGGTCGCCGTCATCGGCGCTACGGCCATCGGAGAATGGCTCGAGGCGACGACGGTGACCCTCTTGTTCGCGGTGGCCCTGCTCCTCGAGCACTGGAGCGTCGGGCGCGCCCGCCGTGCCATCGGAGCCCTGATGGACCTCTCGCCCACGATGGCCCGCTACGTGTCCCCTGACAACACGGATATCCTCGAGAAATGCGTCGAGGAAGTTCCCATCGGGGTGACCGTCCTGGTGCGTCCCGGCGAGAAGATTCCCCTTGACGGCGAAGTGACAAAGGGCACTTCGACGGTGAATCAGGCCCCGATCACGGGCGAATCACTTCCCGTGCCCAAGGAGCCGGGGGACGAGGTGTTCGCCGGGACCATCAACGAAGACGGCGCGCTCGAGTTCAAAGTCACCAAGTCGGCGAACGATACCACCCTGGCGCGGATCATCCACCTGGTGCAGGAGGCCCAGTCGCGCCGCGCGCCCAGCGAACAGTGGGTCGAAACGTTTGCCCGGTACTACACACCGGCCATGATGGCCTTGGCAGCGGCCATTATCGTCGTGCCCCCCCTGTTCTTCTCAGCCCCTTGGGCAGAGTGGTTCTACCGCGGGCTGGTTCTCCTTGTGATTGCCTGTCCCTGTGCCCTCGTCATTTCAACCCCGGTCAGCATCGTGTCCGGGCTGACCACGGCCGCGCGCAACGGCGTCCTCATCAAAGGCGGCACCTATCTCGAGGCGGTCGGCCGCTTGCGCGCCCTCGCTCTGGACAAAACAGGAACCCTGACCTACGGACGCCCTGAGGTCCAGCAGGTCATCCCGTTCAGCCAGCACACCCCCAAAGAACTCCTCGAAAGGGCCGCGGCACTCGAGGCGCACAGCGAACACCCCTTGGCGCGAGCCATCCTGCGAAGGGCGGAAGCCGAAGGCATCAGCGCCCGTCCCGCGGAAGGGTTTCAGGCGATCAAAGGCAAAGGGGCCGACGCAGAGATAGATGGAACGCCGTTCTGGATCGGCAGCCACCGTCTCATGGAAGAAAAGGGTCAGGAGACCCCTGAAGTTCACGACAAAGCCGAGGAACTCGAAGATGCCGGACACTCCGTCGTAGCGGTGGGCAACGACCAGCACGTGTGCGGGATCATCAGCGTCGCAGATGGGGTCCGTGAGAACGCCGGCGAAACGGTGCAGGCCATCAAGCGGCTCGGCATCGGCAAGGTCGTAATGCTCACGGGGGACAACGGCGGCACCGCCCGCGCAGTCGCCGCAGTCACGAACGTGGACGAATTTCGGGCCGAACTGCTGCCGGAGGATAAGGTCGAGGCCGTCGAGTCGCTCGTGAACGAGTTCGGCCAGGTCGCGATGATCGGCGACGGTGTAAATGACGCGCCGGCAATGGCGGTAGCCTCGTTTGGCATCGCGATGGGCGCGATGGGCACCGATGCGGCCATCGAAACCGCCGACATCGCCCTCATGTCGGACGATCTCTCCAAGCTTCCGTGGCTCATTTGGCACTCGCGGCGCACTCTGAGAACTATCAAACAGAACATCATCTTTGCACTGGGTCTGAAGCTGGTTTTCATCGTCCTCACCCTATTCGGGGCCGCCTCGCTTTGGATGGCTATTGCCGCCGATACGGGCGCGTCCCTACTCGTGATCTTCAACAGCCTCAGGCTGCTCGGCGGACGAGCCCGTGTGGATAAATCCACCAGAGCAAAAAACACCTGACGAAGTGCTTGCGTTTGAGGAAAGCCTCACGCAAGACGGGACTGGCCACTACCTGTCTATTCACCATGTTTATCAATTCTTGAGTAGCAAATTGTGACCCAATATCCCCCTTACTCCCGCCCATCGCCAATCCCGGGGGTTCGGATATATAGGCGCCGTGCTATACCATGTGTTTTCGCGCCTCCGGGTTGGCTTGCCGTCGCGGACGACACGCGGACAACGTTCCGGATCTCTGTTTGCGTGCTATCATTCTGGCAACTCCGTCCCCTGGTTCAAGATCGTCACATACCGTGCGTAACTGAAAACACGGTTCCGCTTCCGAGCCGTCAATTCACGGACGATGCCGAGGCGTTCCAGATGGCCAAGGCACTTGTTGACCGTGGGAGGGGTAATGCCTGTCTTTTCCACCAGCCACCCAGGCGTGGCGATGGGATGTTCTAACATGGCGCGATGGACCTGTCCGGTAGAGGCCGCCGCCCGGCCAAGCGTGCCAATCTTGTTGAGATCTTCGTCTGCTAGGTCGACTATCTGTTGGACGGTGTCCACGGCTTGGATGGCCGTAGCGGTGACCGCCTCGGCAAAGAAATCCAACCAAGCCTCCCAATCTCCCGTCAGGCGGACGCGGTTCAGCAACTCATAGTAGAACTGGCGGTGCGTCTTAAAGTAAAGACTCAGGTAGAGCATCGGCTCGCGCAACACCTTCTGCTCGCACAAGAGCAAGGTTATCAAGAGCCTTCCTATACGCCCGTTCCCGTCGAGAAACGGGTGAATGGTCTCAAACTGTACATGAGCCAGCGCCGCCTTGAGCAACACCGGAGTCGGCTCAGGTTCATCGTGCAGGAAGCGTTCCAGCTTCCCCATGCATCCCAACACCTCTCCGACCGGAGGCGGAACGAAGGCGGCGTTGCCTGGCCGGGTGCCTCCAATCCAGTTCTGGCTGAGCCGAAACTCTCCCGGCGTCTGATGGCGGCCGCGCCCCTTGGCCAACAGGACGCCGTGGATTTCCTTGACAAGCCGTAAAGACAAGGGAAAGCCTTCTGCCAACCGACTTAGTCCGTGAATGAGGGCGGCGACATAGTTACTCACTTCCTGAACATCGTCCAGAGGCACTCCCGGTTCCTGATTAAGTTCGAATAGCAGCAGGTCGGAAAGCGACGACTGCGTCCCTTCGATCATGGAGGATAAAACGGCCTCTTTGCGCACATACGAATACAGGAAGAGTGACGTATCCGGAAGCAGCACGGAGACGCTGTCCAGTCGACCAAGCGCCAACAGGGCCTCGTCAAATTTGCTCCGTAGTTTCGGCGTCCAATCGATGGGGGGGGTCGGCGGTAGCGGCGAGGGCACGAAGGCCTTTACCTTCTCGCCCACGGTCGATACCGTTATGTGATGTCCTTGGAGTGCTCGCTTCATTTTGCACGCACCGAACCTAAAACAAGGGCCCTTGTTATTTTAGGATAAGCTCGTGCCCTAAAATAACCGAGCGCGCAACAAGAAAGCAAGTTCCTGAAAAGTTACCGGCTGATGGGGTAAGGATACACGCGGTGTCGTTCGTCAGGTCTCGTCTCCGTTGTTACGATCTCTGTCTCGCCAAATGCCATTGTTGAGTGCGTTACCGGAGTAGATATGGTTCGTTCCAGGCACCAACTCGGCGGCATTATTAAGAGCTACTACCGCGACACTGCGTGATTGTTGGCCGCGACCGCCCACTCGGAATCCATCGCCCAATAGGCGTCCGTCAACGTGTTTCGGTTGCCGGGGAACCATTAAGCACCACGCGCAGGCCGTCATGGCTATCATTGCGCACGAAGCGCAGCGCCACACCATCGGGCGCTGCGGCGGTAACCTCAAGCGTGTCAGCGTTCACCGACCATGACACCTCAACGGGGCCATTGACGGTAGCGCAAGCGCCCTTCGCCCAAGTCAGGCCATTTAGCCGCGGACTGATTACGAACGCTTTTCCGCCCACGCCCTCCGGCACGATTCCCAAAATGATTCGGTTCAGGAAATGAATTGGGGCAGACGACCACCCGTGGCAGTGGCTGCGCGTCGGGAAGCCTCGGGGCCCGATTGTGCCGGAGGGAAAGCTCTCCCACACGGTTGTGGCGCCGGCCTTGAGCATCGGCACGTAGTTCTCGCGAATGGAGTCGATAATACGGTCCTGCCGACCGGCCTTCTCGAGCGCTTCGTAAAGGTACATCATCGCGTAAGGCGATCCCACCTTCACCATGTCTTTCGGCGGATCGAGCATGTTGTTCAAAACGCTTTGGCGGTTTTTCTCTTCGACGATGTCGTAGAGAAACGAAAGGAAACTGGTGTGAATCGAGGTTCGTTCGCTGATCGAACCGTCCTCGTGGACGCTGTCGGGATAGGCCCGCTTCTGCCTGTCCCACAGCGCGTTGAGTGCCGCAGCGAGTTCCGCGCGATACGTTTGCAGCCAGCGGGTCTTCGAATCATTACCAAGCGCCTTGGCGCATTTCAGTGCTGCGTCTATTGCTCCCACCGCGAACATACTGTTGTGCAGCACCGTCCGGTGGCCGTCATCGATGCCGCTCCAGTCAAACATGTTCCAGAATGGCCCGCTGAACAAGCCGCGCTCATCGCGGAATTGCGCCGTGCCCTCGAGGTTTTGAATCACCCAGGGCCACGCCTCGGCCAGAAACTCCTTGTCCCCCGAATAGACATAGTAGTCCCAAACGGAAATCCCCCACAGGAAGCTCTCCGACGGCAACAGGATTTCCCAGGTGGAAGGGACCTGAGATAAGGTAAAAGGATAGTGATCGAGTGACTGTCCCGTCAGGCGGATGCAGCGTCGCGCGAGGTCGGTCGCGCCAAACGCCGTGAACGCAAAGATCGCTTCATTGCGTGCGTCGCCCAGCCATAGCGTCTGTTCGTAAAGCGGGCAATCGGTGAATGTATCCTCCATACACAACTTCAGCGTGCGCACCGAGATTTCCCAGATGCGCTCGAGCGCCGGATCACTACAGCTAAACCATCCCCGGTACTGGACGGGATACGTGGATTCAATCAGCTGGATATTCCGGATCCGCACGGGCTCGTGTTGATTGCGCAACGTAACGAACAGATAACGCCCGGAACGGCGCGCGAGCGACGTGAACCGGTTCACTCCCTCCTTGCAGATATACCGCATGCCGTTCCGATAGTCCTCCGTATGCTGCACGCGGCCGGACGGGGTGATGTACTCGACCCCGAAGAGGTCTACAATGAGGCCCTC
>JAACEL010000060.1 GCA_011682535.1 Nitrospiraceae bacterium
GTAGGTATTGGCGAGGTCGTTGGGCAGCACGAGGTGACGTATGATGACGCCCTTCCGCGCGACGCCGTTTTGGATAACGACGCCGCCCACCTGCCGGAACATCTCGGCGATGGCATCCTTGGCCACGTCTGGATATCGCTCGGCGGACGAGTACCGCTTGGCCCGGGCGGAGTCCATGTATTTGAGGTCGGGAAGATAGAGGTCGACGACGCCTTCGAGCAGGGCGAGCAGTTCGACACTGTCGTAGCCATTGGTGTTGTACACAAGCGGCCGGTCGAGGCCGTGGCGGTAGGCGTGGCGCAGTCCAAGGAGAATCGGGTAGATGTAGTGCGTGGGCGTGACCAGGTTGATGTTCTCGGCGCCCTCCACTTGCAGCGCCTGGAACATGCGCGCCAACTCGCCATAGGCCACCTCCCGGCCCGCACCTTCCTGGCTGATCTGGTAGTTCTGGCAGAACACGCAGCGCAGGTTGCAGTGGGAAAAGAACACGGCGCCTGAACCGCCGCGGCCAACCAGCATCGGTTCCTCGCCAAAGTGCAACGTGTGCGACGACACGCGCACATGTTGGGCGTCTACGTCATCCGTCCGGCACAGGCCGGTAGCATCGTGCAGACGATCCACACCACACCCGTGCCCACACAGGCGGCACTCGCTCAGCAGTTCGCCGACCGAGGGGAGAATGTGATCGATTCTTTGAGCCTTTCCGGCGGACACGTGCGGGGCCTCCAACGGTTTACGGCAATCCGGAATGCCCCATCCTTTGGGCGGGGTCAGAGATGCCGGATCGTCCTCAAGGCCGGCGGCGAGCCAGTCTACGGGCGAGGGCGCCGGTGATGACAACACCCGCCGCGGTAACCACCACGCCCGCGGCCAGACACACAGCCCCGGCAGCGCGAAGGGCACGGACGATCTGTTTACTCTCGTGGCGCCCCGTGGCGCACCAGCGGGCAAAATGCTCGCAGTTATTGAAAACGACGTGGTAACACGCCTCGCCGAGGCGGCCGGTGGCGCGTTCGAGAACGGTATCGGGATCGTCAGCGTCGCCGTGGCGAACCGTCTTGACGGGGTTATCGCGCACGAATTCCGCGTAGGAAGTCCGCGTAATCACGGCGTGACGCTTGCGGAACGGTTCGCCGGCATAGTGGATGACGGTGCCATCGCCGCAGTCGATGCCGTGGTGCCAGTAGCCGCGGCGGCGGCGAACGCGGATGTGATCGCCTCGTGTCATACGTGGGTTTCCTCGGTCTTACCTACCGGTATTGTACCCGGCAAGGTTGGTGCGGGCCTACGGTTCGATCCCGCATCCGGTTAGCTCCGCCGTGGCGCGCGGGGCAAGCTCAGCCTCGCTATTGGACCAGACTCGACGCTCACCCATCTGGTGTCAGCGTGGTTGAGCGCAATCGCCGCTTGCCCGGGTACTTCGGGCGCGCCACAATACGCCATCCGGCGTTCGGGGTTCGATCGCGTAGGCGGCAAAGCCGATATAGCGGGCCGTGTTTTCGAAGACCTCGGCGAAATCCACGGCCACCACGGCCTCCGACTTGGAGCTGGCATGATAGAGATGGCTCACGCCGGCGTCGTCGCGAATGTGGAGCCCACAATGCAGCGCGAAAAGCCAGTCAACTTTGCCAATGAGGAGAATGAGGGCCGGACTCGGGAGTTGAGCGGCCGCTTGCGCGGCCCGTTCGCCGGGAACATACGTGAGTGTGAGCACAGGGTTTTCGGCCTCGGCGGCACAATCGGGAAGTTCCTTCAGTTCAAAGAAGTACTTGCGGCCAATGGTGCGGGTGGCCTTCGCGGACTGCACCCCCAGTTCCGCCGAGATGGGGCGGCAGAAAGCATTGTTGACCACCCAATCTGCCGTCATGAAATGATTGCGCTGTTCGAACGCGACTGCGGAGCCGCGGTAGCGAATGCGCTGAAGATTGGCCAGGGCGTCGAGGTAGGTGGTCGACGATGCGAGGGCAATGGTTTGCTCGACGAAAGTGACGCAGTCCACACGAGTCAGATCCATCAGTGGCTCCTGATCGACCTTGCCACTAGGACCTTCGCCGAGCGGATCCCCGTGGTAGGGCGTGCCAAGGCTGCGCTGAGCGATGTCAATTATCCGCCCGGCGAAACTGGGTTCGGCCGCATGGAGACCACGCAGATAGGTATCCACCTCCAGCGGAGCCATCTCGTAAAGCGGGGTCACCGCAGTCGCGGTCAACATGATGGCGAAGGCAGTCATAAGCATCCGGAATCCCTAGGTACGGCGCTGCGGCACGTGCCGCGGCGGTTTTGGTTCGCGTAAGTGGCCATCTGGTAAGTTTACCAGATGAAGAAGGCCTCAGGGAGCACGATTTGCGGTGCCCCATGAAATCTTCTCCTTTCAGTGAGCGGCAGTATACCTCTCGCCGACTGTCCGAAGTTCATGGGGCACCGCAGTCAGAGATGACCCCTTGTTGAGACCGGTTTGGTTTGCATCCTAAGAGGATACGCTCTTCTTGCTCATACACAACTTTCGGTTTACCTCGTCGTCAGACCGAACTCTCCGGTGTCTCGCCAGAGGGCGTAGCATGTCGGCCTTCTCTGCGTTCCTCGGCGGTCTCGGCGACTCTGCGTTGGGTTTACTCATCGCGGAGGCGCAGAGGGCGCGGAGAGACGGACACGCGCAACCGTGCACGAGGAGGCCGGATCCGCGCTCAACCTGCACGCGAGTGGACTCAACGGGAGCGTTGTTGCCCATTGGGGCCATATGGGGTAGGATCGGGGATATCTTCTGAAAGGGTCTGGTGCGATGTTTCTCCAACGATTGGGCGGACGGGTACGTGCGCGGCGCGAGAAGCTGGGTCTGAAACAACAGGACGTGGCGAATGCGCTGGATCTGAGTCCGCAGGCGGTGTCGAAGTGGGAGCGGGGCGAGAATGCGCCGGATGTGACGGTGTTGCATCCGTTGGCGCGTCTGTTGGGGGTGTCGGTGGATTGGTTGTTGGCGGGGAATGAGGAGGGGCGCGATACATTCGAGGCGGCGGTGTTGATGTCGGCCATCAATGGCGCGCATGAACGTTCGCTGGGCATGGCGCCGCGGGATTATGCGTTGTGGCTGAATGGCGTGTTCCACCAAGTGACGGAGATCGCGTTGCGGTATGACGGCGTGCCGGTGAAGTATGTGGGCGATGGTTTCTTGTGCTTTTTCTCGGGGTCGCGGCGGCATGAGCGGGCATTGAAGGCGGCGTTGGATGCGGTGGGCGTGACGGTGGAGGATGTGCGGGTGGGGTTGAGCAGCGGGCCGATCTATCTGGGGGCGGTGGGCCACCCGGATTACGCGCGTTCGGATATCATGGGTCAGGTGGTGAACATCGCGTTCTTGACGCAGCAGTGGGCGAGCGGTCATGCGCCGGACGGCGTGGCGGCGACGCAGACGTTCGTGGAAGCGGTCGCGCCGGACGCGGAGGTATTGAAGGCGGTGGGGTTTGGCGATTTCGTCGAGGCGGATTTCGAGGCGGAGGCGAAGCGGGTGCGTGTGTGTTCTGTCGAAACGGCGGGCAGCGAGTAGGGAGAACGGGCCGCGGATCGTGGTCGCTGTTGAAAGCCGGGGACAGTCCCGTCTCGCTCTGCTCGCTTGGTACAGTCCCCGTTTTCTTGACGGTTTGGGCGGTGGTTCCTATACTGAATGCTTGATTTGAACAGAAGGAGTAACGACGAAATGGCGACACCAACGACGGAAGCAACGCTGCCTTACAAAGTGGCCGATATCGATTTGGCGGAGTGGGGGCGTAAAGAGTTGGATATGGCGGAGAAGGAGATGCCGGGTCTGATGGCGATCCGGGAGCGCTACGCGGCGGACCAGCCGCTGAAGGGCGCACGGGTGATGGGTTCGTTGCACATGACGATCCAGACGGCGGTGCTGATCGAGACGCTGGTCGCGTTGGGGGCGGACGTGCGCTGGGCGAGCTGCAATATCTACTCGACGCAGGACCACGCGGCGGCGGCGATCGCGCAGACGGGTGTGCCGGTGTTTGCGTGGAAGGGCGAGACGCTGGAAGAGTATTGGTGGTGTACGGACCAGGCGTTTCGGTTCGACGGGGGGCTCGGTCCGAACATGATCGTGGACGATGGGGGCGACGCGACGCTGCTGATCCATCGCGGCTGCGATTTCGAAGACGCGTTCAAGGAGACGGGTAGCCTGCCGGAGATCTGCCGCGACAACCGCGAGATCGAAGTCGTCGACACGCTACTGCACGAGTTGCACGCGGAGAATGCGAACCGTTGGCATGACATCGCGAAGGACTGGATCGGCGTGTCGGAGGAAACGACGACGGGCGTGCATCGGCTGTACCAGATGATGCGCGACAACAAGCTGCTGACGCGCGCGATGAACGTGAACGACAGTGTGACGAAGTCGAAGTTCGACAACATCTACGGCTGCCGCGAGTCGCTGTGCGACGGGATCAAGCGGGCGACGGATGTGATGATCGCGGGCAAGGTGGTGGTCGTGGCGGGTTATGGCGACGTGGGCAAGGGCTGCGCGCAGGCGATGCGCGGGCTCGGCGCGCGTGTGGTGATCACCGAGATCGACCCGATCTGCGCGTTGCAGGCGAGCATGGAAGGCTACGAGGTGATGGGGATGGACGCGGCGGCTTCGCTGGGCGACATCTTCGTCACGACGACGGGCTGCGCCGATGTGATCGTGGGGCGTCACTTCCGGGCGATGAAGGATCAGGCGATCGTCTGCAATATCGGCCATTTCGACTCGGAGATCGACATCGCGTGGCTCGAGGCGCAGCCGGATGTCACCGAAGACAATGTGAAACCGCAGGTGGACAAGTTCATCTTTGCGGATGGCAAAGAGATCATCATGCTGGCCCGCGGGCGGCTGGTGAACCTGGGTTGCGCGACGGGGCACCCGTCGTTCGTGATGTCGAATTCGTTCGCGAACCAGACGCTGGCGCAGATCGCGCTGTTCACGGAGCCGGAGAAGTATGAGCCGGGGCAGGTCTACACGCTGCCGAAGATTCTCGACGAGGAAGTGGCGCGTTTGCACCTGGGCAAGCTCGGTGTGCGGCTCGACACGCTGACGCAGGAGCAGGCCGACTACTTGGGCGTGCCGGTCGAGGGGCCGTATAAGCCGGAGCATTACCGTTATTAGCGCTTGGTATCCTTCTTCCTTTTGGCCGTACGTATCTGGGCAATTGAGGAACGCAGAACTCGATCTTGTTGACCGTCCCGAACCGGGCCCAGAAGCCTGGAGCAGAATCAGGTAACGTGTCCCGCTGATTGCATCCCTATCGGTCGGCGGGATGATGGCCGTAGTAGAGCCGGAAGACTTCGTAGAGGGCGGGGTGACGCCGCTGGAGTTGGCGCCCTGCCTCGAAGAAGGTCTCGGTCACCACCGCGAAAAACTCGGCGGGGTTCTGGGCCGCGTAAGAATCGATGAGGGTGGGGCGGCGGCGGTCGAGGTCGGCGCGCAATGCGTCGAATTCTTCCTGCATCACGTGGGGCCATGTCCGGCGCAGTTCGGGGTCGCGGATGTAGGGGAAACCGTCGGCCGCGCCATTCTCCAGATCGAGCTGGTGGGCAAACTCGTGAAAGGCCACGTTGTAGCCGTCGTGATCGTTGGCCACGCCGGTCAGGACACCGTCCCAAGCGAGGATCACCACGCCCCGCTGCCATGCTTCCCCGGCGTGAACCTGTTCTCCGCGAACCACGACCGGGCCCAGTTTTTCCACCGTGGTCTCCGTGACGAACGCTCGGGGATAAACGAGAATCGTGTCGAGGCGCGGGTAGTAGTCGTCCTCCAGATGCAGCGTCAGGATGCAGGCGTGCGCGGCTACCGTCAGCCGGATCTCGTCGGTGATACGCAGGCCGCTACAACCCTCGAACTGCTTCTCCGCCAGAAACACGTGGATGTGCCCGTGCAACTCCCCTTGCTCCCGCGGACTCAGGCGGGCGCAATACGGCACGGTTCGCCGCAGGCAGGACTGCCAGGTGTCGGGGAAGCGCTGTTCGCACAGCCGCTTCCTCCGCCGCTTCTTGAAACCAAACACGATGCGTTACTCCCGGGTTCACCTCACAGAGTCTCATGGCTGGACCCCGGAGCGCAAGGTATGGGTCGAGTGTCGACAGATTGCACAGATTACACAGATTGAGCCCAGCGGGCCAGATTGACCGCAACGCTGGACACGGAGCCATAAGTCACTTTAAAACAATGGATTATGCTGTATCTTCACCCCCAATCCTGCCTGTTTTGGAACTATCGCGGCGCAAAAAGGATCAAGAACCTGTTAATACGCATGCATCGTGTGTTATGCTATGTGCAGTCGTGCATTCTGTGTGCTTCTTGGGCAGATTTTTCCGGCTGCGCGGCCGACACAAGCGGGTCGAATGGGCGCGAGATTAGGCTGTAAGTCCTGTTTGTTTAGTTGCTTGCGCCGATCTTGTCATCTTTTGGCACACAGGTTGCGTTGCTATGCAGAGGATGAAAACGGCCAAAACCGGTAGGCGGAAAGGACACATCCATGGGCGCCATCCCTCTTATCCAGATCGGCGGAAAGGAGCGCACGGCACTCGGGGAAGAGCTTGAAGACATGGGGTTCTCTCCCCTCACGTCCAACAGCATTGAGGATGTGATGGAAGCCATGAACTACGAACCGGTGGCCGGGATTTTTGTCAGCAACATGAAGGCGGGGGTGGACGTTCTCGAACTGGTGCTCAGCGTACGGGACGAAGACACGCGCATCCCCGTGGTGGTGCTCAACGAGACCAAGGAGAACCGGGATCTGACCGCCCTCAGCCAGGTGTTGCCGGGCATTCACACGATCAGCAAGGGCCGCCGGCGCCCAGGCGTCGCCCAGCAAGTAAACAACATCATCCGCTCCAGCGCCCGCCACCGTACCAGCGCTTGGTAGTCTCGCCCCACGCGTCGTCGCCCCCGTCCAGAACGGCGATTCCGGCCCTGTAATCCGCTTGACGGCTCCGCGCTTTCCCCGTACACTGGCGCGCATTCCTTGTTCCTATGGGGCCTTGCCTTGTGGCCATCCGCGGAGGAAATCGCGATGATGCGCACGCGGGGAAATATGACGGCCGTGATCCCGATATGCGTCGCGGCCCGGGGAGCCGGTCAGATGAGTCTGAGCAATGACGCAGGAACGTATACACTGGGCCGCGGAGACGAGGGCTGGGCAACATTCGAAGCGCCCACGCTGGGAGAGGGCCTCAAGCCGGAGGTCCACGTCACGGAAACGGACGACGGGTGGTATCGCGTCGGCATGAAATGGCATCTGGACCACCCCCTCCATCAGGACGAGCTTGCCGTCCGGTTCGACCTTCAGTTCAAGCCTGATTTCTGGTGGGCGCCCCATCTGGCCCCCGAGGACGGCTATGTCATGGCGCAGCACGTGTTCCGTACCCCCGCTCTGATCGCGTCGCGCGGACGCCAGACTTTCACCGTAATGCCCGACCTGACCCTCTGCGGGAAGTCGCCGGGCGCCCCGTGGTTCATGGACATGGACGCGCCCGCACGAACACTGTGGGAAAAGGTGTGGCCGTTCTTCGGTCCCGAGGACGGGTCGAAGCGCAACATTCGACTCGATGGTGAGGCCAGTCTGTAGAACCCCTGGAGACTCGACATGGACATGGAATGCGCGAACTTCCGGTTCGACCACCGGCTGGGCACGATCTATGGCTACATCGGCCGGCGCGGACTGCGTAACCTGGTGTTGCCGCGTAAAAGTGTGCCGCACGCGTACGAGTTGCACTCCGCCGCCAACAGCGTACTGAGCAACGCGTTGCGTGCAGCCCTGGAGCACTATTTCGCGGGCGTCCCGGTCGATTTCTCCGACATCCCCCTTGACCTGACGGGCGCCACGCCCTTCCGCCAACACGTGTGGCTGACTGCGCGGGAACTGCGTTGGGGCGAGACCTGCACCTACGCAGGACTCGGCGAGCGGATGGGGCGCGGTCCCGGTGTCGCACGCGCGGTAGGCCAGGCGTTGGGCGCCAACCCGGCGCCGATCGTGGTGCCGTGCCACCGCATCCTCGCGGCCGACGGCCTGGGTGGTTTCGGCGCGGGACTCACGTGGAAACGCGAACTGTTGCGGGTCGAAGCCGGTTAACCCGCATCGCTCACCATTGCTCGCCGCGAGAGTGTGTAGATGCCGCTCGCAGCAGAGCGTTTGGTGAGCGATGCGGGTTAGCCTGTTTGTGCTGCATCGTCGACCGCTCATTCAGATTGCGCCCGCTGGAAAGCACTGTGCCCTCCCCTTTTTCGGGGAGGGCACAGTGGGGTATCAAGACTCAGGGCGTCGCGAGTAAGCCGGGTTACAGCGAGTTGGTCGCTTCGGACTGCAGGAGAGCCATCGTCTTGCTGACCGGCCACTTGCCCGGGTAGCGGATGAACTCGACGTGGCCGTCCATAAACAGGAAGTTGCTACCGCCTGGGGCGTGGTTGAACTCTTGTCCGATGTCGGCGCTGACCCAGTCGCCAATCACCGGGATGGTGCTTTGTGCCTGGGCGCTGGCGGCCGGATTGTTGATGTCGGTGATCGAGAAACGCTCGATACCTTCGCGAAGACGATAGAGCGTCACGTCGGACACCGTGCCGGAGAACGTGATGTCGTTGTCCACCTGATCGGACTCCAGCGCGGGGTAGAGCGCCTGAAACAACAGGATCATGTCCGTATTGTTGGCCAGGATCCACTGGAGCATGACGACCGGATCGGGATCGTCGGGCGGGTCGGGCTTGTCCGTGATGCCGGGGAAGACCGTATTCCAAGCCAGGTAGAGATAGGAACACGAGCCATCGTCCACCTCGCAGGGATAGAACTCTTGGTTCGGGTTGCTCACCGTCGGGCAGGTGCTGCCGTCGAGGCTGCAAACCACGTCATCGCGGTTATCGGCCTGATCGAACACGCCTTCGGGATCGTTGCCTGTCGTGGCCGACGGGCAAAGCAAGACGGCGGGATCCGTCAGATACTCGGGATAGATGCAGATGGCGTTGATCACGAACTCGCCAGACACGCCACCGCAGTCCCAAGTCTTGGTCATGGGGAACTTCTCGCCCTTGGCCTCGCCCGAGTACATCTTGCAGACCAAACCAAGCTGCTTGAGGTTGTTCTGGCAGCTCGCCCGGCGCGCCGACTCACGTGCGCGGGCCAGTGCCGGCAGCAAAATGGCCGCCAGAATGCCGATGATTGCAATTACAACCAGTAGTTCAATTAATGTGAAACCTTTACTTCTCATTAGTACCACCCTCCTTCTTCCTTCGTTGCTGATAAATACTAATACCGTTTGGCCCCTGAGGCTATAAACCGTGGGCTGACTAAACGCGATCCTCCAACGAGAGTCCCGCGCCCGTCTTTAGTTCAGAAAGGAATCTGCCTTTCCAGCGCCCAACTAAATTCTAGTACAAAGCGCATGGGCTGTCAATAGAAGTTTCTTGGCCCAAGTCGGCGCGTAAGAAGCGGCGATGCAGCGATCCCCCACGCAGCGCCGCATCAAGAACAAAATCCCATGGCCAAGCACTGCATGTTCGCGAAAACCTAGGGGCGCGCCGTTTGCGTCAGTCCCTAGGTTTCGCTCAGGTCCTGACTCGCAGACTTGTACTTGGCAGAATCGAGCCCTTGATCGGCCTCCGCCCCGTTCCCTCGTGGCGTGTCAGAATCGAACATCTCCATGCCGTCCTGCAACATACGGCCCGCAGGCGCACGTCGTAAGTTCTTTGTTGCCAACGAGGCCAGGTTGGCACGGCGCTTGCCTTTCCATAGTGGCATCATCACAAATTCCAGAAGAGAGGGGTATAGGGATGAGACTTGACAAGCTAACGATAAAAGCCCAAGAAGCACTCGCCGAGGCTATGGAGTGCGCTTCGAGCCACGGACACCCCGAGATCGGCTCGCTGCACATACTCCGTGCCCTCGTGGGGCAGGAGCAGGGGGCGGTGGTTTCGATTCTTCAGCGGCTGGGCGTGGCGGGTGAAACACTGCAAGGGCGTGTCGACGAGGCGTTGGCGGGCCTGCCCCGCGTGAGCGGGTCAGGCGTTGGACAAGCAGGATTGGGCCGCGAGGCCCATCATATGCTCGACGCAGCCTGGAAAGCGGCACAGAACCTGCGCGACGAGTACCTGAGCACGGAGCACCTCGTGCTCGGGATGCTTGCGAGCCGAGGCGACCCGGCGGGGCGCGTGTTGTCCGAGGCCGGTATTACGCCCGACGACGTGCTGATGGCGTTGAAGGACGTCCGCGGCACGCAACGCGTCACCGATCCGAACGCCGAGGAAACCTATGACGCGATAGCCAAGTACAGCCGCGACCTCACGCAGCTCGCGCGGGCCGGAAAGCTCGACCCGGTGATCGGACGCGACGAGGAGGTCCGGCGGGTGGTCCAGGTGTTGTCGCGCCGCACGAAGAACAACCCCGTGCTGATCGGCGAGCCGGGCGTAGGCAAGACGGCCATTGTCGAAGGGCTCGCCCAGCGCATCGTGGCGGGCGACGTGCCCGAGAACCTCAAACACAAGCGTGTGGCCACGCTCGACTTGGGCGCGCTCGTGGCGGGGGCGAAGTTCCGCGGCGAGTTTGAGGAACGGCTCAAGGCCGTGTTGCGCGAAGTGGAAGAGGCCGCGGGCGACATCATCCTGTTCATCGACGAGTTGCACACGCTGGTCGGGGCCGGGGCGGCCGAAGGCGCGATGGACGCGTCCAACATGCTTAAGCCCGCCCTCGCGCGCGGTGAGTTGCACTGCATTGGCGCGACCACGCTCGACGAGTACAAGAAGCGCATCGAGAAAGACGCCGCGCTCGAGCGGCGGTTCCAGCCGGTGCTCGTGGGCGAACCCAGCGTCGAGGACACGATCGCTATTCTGCGTGGCATCAAGGAAAAATACGAAGTCCATCACGGCGTGCGCATTCTCGACGCGGCGCTGGTGGCGGCCGCCGTGCTCAGTAGCCGGTACATCTCCGACCGGTTTCTACCGGACAAGGCCATCGACCTGATCGACGAGGCGGCGTCGCGGTTGCGGATCGAGACGGACAGCATGCCGTACGAGATCGACGTGCTCGACCGGCGCATTCGCCAACTCGAGATCGAACACTTGGCACTGAAGAAAGAGCGGGATCGCGCGGCGCGCGGCAAGTGCGCGGAGATCGAGCGCGCCATTGCCGAACTGCGCGAATCGTTGAGCGCCAAGAAGGCGCAGTGGCAGGCCGAGAAGGACGCCATTGAAGCCATTCGCAAGACGAACGAGGAACTCGAACAAACGCGGCGCGACGAGGAGATCGCCGAGCGCGCGGGCGACCTGGACAAGGTGGCCCAGATCCGTTACGGCGTGATTACCGAGTTGCAGGCGAAACTCGAGGAGGAGAACGCGCGTCTAACTGAGGTGCAACGAAACGGCAGTTACCTCAGCGAAGAGATCACCGAGGAACGTGTGGCGAAGATCGTGTCGAGTTGGACCGGCGTTCCCGTGGACAAGATGATGGAGGGCGAGATGGCCCGGTTGGTCAAGATGGAAGAGCGGCTTGCCGAGCGCGTGGTCGGGCAGGACGAAGGGCTCCGTGTGGTCTCCGACGCCGTGCGCCGCGCGCGGGCCGGACTCAAGGAAACCGGCCGCCCCATCGGTTCGTTCCTTTTCCTCGGCCCCACCGGTGTCGGCAAAACCGAACTGGCCCGGGCGCTCGCCGAGTTGCTGTTCGACGACGAAGACGCCATGGTGCGGATCGACATGTCCGAGTACATGGAGAAGCACGCCGTCGCCCGTCTCATCGGTGCGCCCCCCGGTTACGTGGGCTATGAAGAAGGCGGACAACTCACCGAAGTCATCCGAAGGCGTCCGTATTCCGTTATTCTATTAGACGAGATTGAGAAGGCCCATCCGGACGTTTTCAACATTTTACTGCAACTGCTTGACGATGGGCGTCTTACGGACGGGCAAGGCCGGACGGTAAATTTCAAGAACACCGTCGTCATCATGACCTCGAACATCGCGAGCGAGGTGTTCGGCGGACAAGGCGATGCCAAGGCTCAGAGCGACGAGGCTCTCGAAGTCGTGCGGCGCCACTTCCGGCCCGAGTTCATCAACCGCGTGGACGACATCGTGGTCTTTCACGCACTGACGCGGGAACATATCCGCGGGATCGTGGATATACAGATAGAAAGGCTGTCGGGGCGTCTTGCCGAACGCCACATCGAGATCGAACTATCCGGCGAAGCACGCGATTGGTTGGCCGAACAGGGCTTCGATCCCACCTACGGCGCCCGCCCGCTCAAGCGCGTCATACAGCGAGCCATACTCGATCCCATTGCCATGGAAATCCTGTCCGGCAATATACCGGAAGGTTCGGTTGTTTCTATTGACGTGAAACACGAACAGTTGAGTTTTCATAGCCACATGTCTGAGGCTGCGTAAGACAGCGCCGACAAGCAATTAGGCCTAATGTGGCAGTTGACCAAGGGTGACGGCTGCGTCGCCAGACGCGGTCCACGGCCCTTCCCTCCTTGGGGCCGGGTGTCCTCCCCAACGCCCGGCCCCGTCTCCCTTTTCGCGCGAAACGTTTGACTGGCTCGCCGGAAGTCCTCTATAATACCCCGCTTCTGACTCGATCCCTGTACGGGACACCAAGACCGCAGAGGGCACGGTTGTTTACTGCCTAGACCCGAATAACATGGCCGTGACCTCGGTAAGGAGAAATTAGTGAAAAGGACTTACCAGCCCTCAAATATCAAACGGAAACGGACACACGGTTTCCTGCAACGCATGTCGACTGTCGGCGGGCGGAACGTGATCAAGCGGCGGCGTCAAAAAGGCCGCAAACGTCTTTCTGCCTAAGGGTTGCGCGTATGTAACACTACGCGCTAGAGAAAAAGTGATGAGCCTGTTGTGCCGGGCCAAGAGCGTTTTCCACGAAATGAACGACTCACCCACCGAAAGCAGTTTCTGTATGTGTACCGAACGGGTACCAAACAGGTGGGCAGGGGGTTCGTGTTGTACGTGGCCCGGGGCCAGGAACAGGGACGGAAAATGGGATGCGCCGTATCCCGCAAGGTGGGCAACGCCGTTGTGCGCAACCGTGTCAAGCGCTTCATTCGTGAGGTGTACCGGAAGCACCGCGCTCGGTTTCCCCGCGACACGTACTTCGTGCTCGTGGCGAGACCGGCCAGCGCCCGCCTGACCTACCAAGAGTGTGAAACGGAAATTCGGTGCTTGTTCCAGAAAGGAGATTTGGTAGGTGGGTAGTCTGTTGATCGGCCTCATCCGCCTCTACCAGCGATGTCTGTCTCCTTTCCTCGGCGAGAATTGCCGTTTCACGCCAACCTGTTCCCAATACGCTATCGACGCGATCCGCGTTCACGGCAGCTTGGTTGGCGCCGGCTATGCGCTCTGGCGCATTCTCCGTTGCCAACCGTTCTGCAAGGGCGGGCACGACCCCGTACCTGAACGAAGGCGGACGCGCCACGCATAGGCTCATCCGGAATCTTGGGAGACCAAGTCTTTGGATGACAATCGCGACAACGAGATGAAGCGCAATCAAATCATCTTCGTCGTTCTCATGACGGTGATGGTTGTTGCATGGTTCAAGTGGTTCGCCCCCAAGCCGCAACCGCCCACGCCAGTTCCCGTCAACACACAACAAACCACACAGGAACGCCCGGCTCAGCCCTCCGCACCCGACACGCTGTCCGCCGTGCCCGAGCCCGTCCCCGCATCCACCGCGCCAACCGCCGCGCAACTGTTGGGCCTTCCTGAAAAGGCCGTCGTCGACGATCCAGCCGCGGAAGAAGTCATCATCGAAAGCGATAGCCTGGAGTTGGTCTTCACCCGCATCGGCGCGCGCCTCAAGCAGGCCTATGCCATCGTCGGCGAGGACCAGAACGACCGGATTGCCCTGATTCCCGAGAGCGCGTCGCCCGACACCGCCGCGCTCTATCCGTTCGGACTGCGCTTCCCCACAAAAGACGATCTCGGCGACGAATTGGATTGGCGCCGGTTCGATGTGGAGCGCGACCCCTCCGGGCAGGCACTCACCTTCACCCTCGAGTTGGACGGCCAGGCGCTGATCCGCAAGCGGTTCGCCATTGGCGAGCGGCGCCACGTGCTGCGTGTCGAAATCGAGTACGAAAACCTCGGTCAGACCCCGCGCATCGTGGGGCTGGATCAAACCCCCGCCTACTATCTCAAGTGGGAACCGAATCTGAAGTCCTTGCTGAAGAAAAGCCGCTTCAGCCGCCAGGAACTGGTCTGGCGCAAAGACCGCATGATCGACCAGTTGGCGACCGCCAAAATGAAGCCCAAGGACGGCTACGCCTACAGCCAGACCGTGCCGTCGCCCGAGTGGTTCGCCATCAAGAACCAGTACTTCCTGGCGGCGTTCCGGCCCGATTACGAAGGCGCCAATGTCCGCACTACCGGTAACCCCGACCGCTACCGCGTGGCTGTTTCCGTGCCCCGTTTCGTCTCCGAACCCGGCAGCGTTCACCTCAACGGCTTCGATGTTTACCTGGGGCCAGGCGAACAGAACGCGTTGGCGAACGGTTGGGACACACTGCCCGCCGTCCTGCGATTCTTCAAGTGGCGCTGGATGGACCTGTTCGCGAAGTTCCTGCTGCGCATCCTGAATTTCTTCTACCATAACATCATCGGCAACTACGGCCTCGCCATCATCTTCCTCACCGTCGTCGTGCGGATGAGCATGTATCCCCTGACCCTCAAGAGCATGCGTAGCATGAAAAAGATGCAGCTCCTGGGGCCGGAGATCGAGAAGCTCAAGGCCGACCTCGGCGACGAGCCGCAGGAGATGAACAAGCGGATGATGGAGCTGTACAAAGAGCGCGGAGTCAACCCGCTCGGCGGCTGCCTCCCCATGCTCCTGCAGATGCCGGTCTTCATCACCCTTTACCGTATGCTGTGGAACGCCTACGAATTGCGCGGCGCCCATTTCTTTCTGTGGATCAACGACCTTTCCACGCCCGACAAATTGTTTCACATGCCCTGGATGAGGGGCGTGCCCTTTGTCGGAGAGACCTTCGAGTACTTCAACCTGCTGCCTATCCTCATGGGACTGGCCATGGTGCTCAACTCCAAACTCATGCCCACCACCGCCGCCGCACAAAACCAGCAGCAGAAAACGATGATGACCATCATGCCGGTCTTCTTCAGCTTCATCTGCTACAACATGGCGGCAGGACTGAACCTCTATATTCTCACCAGTACCGTCTTGGGAATGGTGCAACAACACTTCACCCGCGTCAGCGATGTCGACGTGAAACCGAAAAAGGTGAAGACTGCAGCCAAGAAGCAACACTTCTACGTTGCCGCACAGGCGCGCAAACGCCGCTTGGACAAAGAAGCCAAGAAAGCCAAGAGACGCAAACCCTAGGGCCCGCCTGGGAGGCTGCGCCGGGTACGCGGCTTCGCAGACAAACTCACGGCGCGCGGTGCGAACCCGTAATACGGCGCGGTCACAACCGGACAACCCGGCCAAGGAAGCCGGCAGGAAAGAGACGAGGAGAGTAATCCATGAAGTCGGTTGAAACAACCGCTAAGACACGCCAGGAAGCCATCCAGAGGGGTCTCGACGAACTCGGCGTGGAACTCCATGAAGTACAAATCGAAATCCTGGATGAGGGCAGCCGGGGGCTGTTCGGGCTGGGCGCGCGCGACGTCAAGGTTCGCATTTCCATCGATGCGCCGGACGAGAAGCCGCAGGACACTCCCAAGCGCTCCCCACGCACCCGCGCAAGCCGCGGCGGCCGCAGCGGCCGTCAGCGTGCGGAGCGCGCCGAAAGCAGTGAGCGCAAACAACGGCCGGAGCGCAAGGAACGCAAGGAGCGCAAACAACGCTCCGAACGTCCCAAGCGCTCCGAGCGCTCCGAAAAGCCGCGGTCCGACGATGCGCCGCATGAGGAATCGAGAGAAGAGGCGCGCGAGTTGGCCCCCGTGTCCGACGCCCGCCGCGAAGAAGCCACTGCGTTGCTCGCCGAGTTGATCGAGAA
>JAACEL010000061.1 GCA_011682535.1 Nitrospiraceae bacterium
GGCTTGGATTCAAGAGCTAAGTGCAAGTAGGTGGAGCTCTCGCTGTTGTTGGAAGACTTCATTGGGTGTCCGGTAGCCGAGGCATTTCCTTGGCCGGTTGTTTATCTGGTCTACTATCATGTCGAGTTGGCGCTGGGTAAGCTCTTTGAAGCTCTTGCCTTTGGGCAGGTAGCGGCGCAGCAGGCCGTTTGTGTTTTCGTTGGTCCCGCGCTGGTAGGCGGCGTAGGGGTCGGCAAAGTAGATATCCACGCCCAGTTGGTGTGCCACCTGCTCGTGATACGCGAATTCAGTGCCGTTGTCGAAGGTAATGCTCCTCACCCAGGTTATGGGCCTGTCGAGCAGTGAGGCGATGACGGCCTGGGCGATTTCGGCCGCTTTCTTGGTCTGGGTTTTCACGGCGTGGAACAGACGCGAGGTGCGCTCGACCAGCGTGACGATGAAACCGTCGTTGCCTTTGCCCACAACAGTGTCGCCTTCCCAATGGCCGGTCTGGATGCGTTGCTCGATTTGCGAGGGGCGGTTCTCGATACCGACCCGGTTGGGAATGGAGGGGCCGCGGCGAGTCTTGCCTTGGCCTTTGTTTCTTCTCCTGGGCCGGGCCTGGGGCAGCAAGGCGATGAGAAAGTGCAGGCTGTCCTGGCTGTATATCGCTTGGTAAATGGTCTCGTGGCTGATACGCATGGTGGGGTCATGGGGATAGTCCAAAGGCAAACGGCCCGCCACCTGCTCGGGGGTCCACTCTGCGTCGCGCATGTTGTCGACCACATATGCACGCAATGGCTGTTGGTCAAGTCTGCGTTGTGGGCGACAGCCCTTTCTGCGTTCGATGTACCTGCGCTGAGCCCTTTGGGCGTCATAGCCGGTCTTCGTGGCGTTTCGAGTGACCTCGCGAAAAATGGTCGAAGGGTCACGACCTAGCTTCTTGGCGATTGCGTCCTGACTCATGTTCTGGCTGAGATAGGCCTGGAGCTCGCCGCGTTCAAAAGGTGTAAGATGTTTACCGGGCATCACGGGTGCCTCCTTTGGGTGGGTTATGGTCTTTGAACAACCCCAGCTTACCCAACGGGCCCCGTGATGTCTTCCTTGTTCTATCATTGCTCCCTCTGGACTCACCTACAGAAAAGGGGGCGCCCTTACCCTATGTCGCGCGTCCGTCGCCGCTCAACGGTGAGCGACGGACGGCTCCGACGGGAAAGGGCTTAGTCACAACCCTTGCCTCAAACAACTTGCACTTAGAATATGAATCCGGGCCGTTGGTCCCGTCCCGGGAAACTTGACAATGCGCCCCCAGACGCTACACTGGTAGGGAACCGGACGGGACAACCACGGAGGTCACGAATGGCAACGAAACTCGGCGGATATACGGGCAAGATCCTGAAGATCGACCTTACAAACCAGGAGGTGGGCGAGTATCCCTGGAGCGACGACGACCGCGCCAAGTACCTCGGTGGAAAAGTCATGGCCGCCAAGATCCTCTACGACTGGCTCGACGCCGGCACGGAGCCCTTCTCGCCCGACAATCCCCTCGTCATCACCACCGGCCCCCTCACCGGAACCGGCGCGCCGTCGTCGAGCCGGTTCAACGTGTCGGCCCGCTCACCCCTGACGCGCATCCTGGCCTCCTCCAACTGCGGCGGCAACTTCGGGCTCCACCTCAAGAAAGCCGGCTATGACGCCGTCATCATCAGCGGCAAATCCGAGAAAGCCATCTGGGTCGAGATCACCGACGAAGACGTGCTCTTCCACGACGCCGCCGGCCTGTGGGGCAAGACAACGAGCGAAACCCAGGAAGCCCTGGGCGGGCAACGGGGCAAGATGGTCATCGGTCCGGCGGGGGAAAACCTGGTCAAGTTCGCCGGCATCTTCTGCCAGGAACGCACCGCGGGCCGCGCGGGGCTGGGCGCGGTGATGGGCTCGAAGAATCTCAAGGCCATCACGGCGACGGGCAAGTGCAAGGTCGAGGTCCATGACCGCGAGAAGATGAAGAAGGTGTACAAGAGCTGGGTGAAACTGCTCGCCAACCATCCCCTCACCGGCGACGCGCTCCCCAAGTACGGCTCCGCCTTCATGCTGCGCCGAATGCAGAAACACCGCATGCTGGCCACGCGCAACTTCAGCGACGGACGCTACAAAGACTACGACGCCGTCTCCGGGCAAACGCTGGCCGAAACGCGCCTAGTTAAGAACTGGGGATGCCCGACCTGCCCGGTCAAGTGCAGCCGCCAGGTCGAGTTGAATGGAAAACTCATCAAGGGCCCGGAACTGGAGACCCTCGCCCTGCTCGGCCCGAACCTCGACAACAACGACCTCGACACGATCATCCGCTGGAACTACCAACTCGACGAACTCGGCATGGACACCATCACGGCGGGCGGTGTGATCGGATTCGTCATGGAGTTGCAGGAGAAGGGCCTGTGGGACACCGGACTGGAGTTCGGAAAGACCGAGAACGTGGCGCAGGTGTTTGACGATATCGCCCACCGCCGCGGCATCGGCGACCTGCTCGCGGAAGGTACGCGGGCGCTCTCGGAGAAGTTCGGCGGCAAGGAGTTCGCCGCGCACTCCAAGGGCCTCGAACTGGCGGCCTATGAACCCCGCGGCGCGGTCGGACACGGCCTCGGCTACGCCACGTCGAACCGCGGCGCCTGCCATCTTAACGGCGGGTATCTGGTGCTGGTTGAAGGCCTCGGGCTGCACATGAATCCCCACACGCCCCGCGCCAAGGCCGCCTTCGCCATCCTCAACCAGAACCTGATGGAGGCGGTGTCCTCCGCCCCCAACTGCCTGTTCCCTCTGTTCTCGTTCTACCCAGGCTGGATCATGAGGTACCCCAACGGCATCCTGGCCAAGATCGCCTCCAGCACCATGCCGTTCTCCGGCCCCTTCGTCAACGTCATCAATCGCCTCTCGGGCAAATGGAGTCCCATCCACCTGCCGCTGCTGCCGCACACCAAGGCCCTGTCCGCCGTGACGGGGTTACGGATCAACCTGGGCTCGATGAAGGACATCGGAGAGCGGGGCTACAACCTCGAACGCATGGTCAACGTCCGCTTCGGGATCACGGCGGCCGACGACAGCCTGCCCAAGCGTTTCACCGACGACAACCAGGTGCCCGGCGACCCGCGAACCAAGGTTCCGCTGGAGGTCATGAAGGCGGAGTATTACAGGATTCGCGGCTGGGACACGAACGGCGCACCCACCCCGAACAAGCAGCGGAAACTGGGGTTGGCGTAACGCCTCAACGAGCTACAAAACAAAGAGCCGCCATATGTTACGCGTGGCGGCTCTTGTCGTTCTTTAGTGGTGCCCGAGGCGAGACTTGAACTCGCACGCCGAGTAAACGGCACTAGGTCCTTAGCCTAGCGTGTCTGCCAATTCCACCACCCGGGCACGAAATTGCATTTTATCGAATAACGGTGCCAGTTTCAAGTCTGTTACGCCGGTCAACTTCCCCTGGCGCGCGGCAAGCCCAGCTTCGCTCTTGCACGCGGACACCCCGGGAATCACCACAGCGTCAACAGATAGAACACCTCGTTCTCGAACGGATACACCTGCGCCGGCACGTCCAACACCTCCACCAAGTCATCCATGAACGCGCCATAGTGGGCCGCCATCCCTTTGCTGCGCCCGCCGAGACTCTTGAGCGGAAATGACACGACGGCGTAGCGGGCGCGGAGGCTGCGCAGGAGCGCGAGGGCCGCCCCCTTCTCCTGCTGTTCGAGACACGGAAGCAGCTTCAGCAGTAACACGACATCGGCTTCCGTGTCAGGCGGCGACACGAGCATGTCGCGGCACTGCGCCGTCCCGCGCCTCCCGGCGCGCTCGAAGAACGTGCCCAGAATCGCCATCAGCCGCTCGTCAATGTCAATAGCCTCATACGCGCATGACTCGGGCAACGGCATCCACGGCAACGCGAATGGATTGAGTCCGCAGGCCAGATCAACCACGCGCTCGATGCGTCCCACGCATTCGAAGATCGTGCCGAACGCCTGTTCCATGATCGGCAGCCGCTCGCGAGTGGAAGCGTGCGACCGCAGGATCTCGCCGCATACATCCCGCAACGTGTCCACACCGGCGCCCGCCTCGATGGCGAAGAGAAACTCCTCGATCCGTTTCCAGTCGAATCGATCGAAATACGCGCCATAGACCTGGTGAAGTTTTCGCTTCGCGGCCTTGAGGGCGTCCTTCGGCGCGTGGTGCCGGGCCAACGCCCATCCCGCGATCCGGTCCAGCGTATCGCCGCAGCAATGGCGGTACTTTCGCGACTGCCGAAGCTGCTCGACGATCGCCTGACGCGCCTCGGCGTTCATATCCGGCATGGACTCAGCCCCCGGACCCCGCACGCAGCCGGTCGAGCAGCCGCGCGTAGAAACGCAGGTTGTGGATGGTGGCGAGTCGATAGGCGCAGTTCTCGCCAATCTGGAACAGGTGGTGCAGGTACGCGCGTGAATACTTCCGGCAACACAGGCAATCGCAATCGGGGTCGACGGGGTCGGCGTCGCGCGCATGCTTTCGGTCCTGCATGTAGACGCAGTCGTAGAAATCCGCCGAACCATCCGTGGACACACGCGCGCCAGGCCTGAAAGAGAACAGGCGCTTGTGCCGCGCGTCGCGGGTGGGCAATACGCAGTCGAACATGTGGTAACCGAACGAATACGCGTGCGCGAGGTTCTCGGGCTTGCCAATACCCAGCGCATGCTTCGGAAACGCGCCGCCCACGAGTTCCGACACGCACGCGACCATCTCCACCAGGTGTCCCTGGCCGTCGATCGGCCAGCCGCCGAAACCGTAACCATCGAACCCAATATCGAGCAGTCGTTCGGCGCACTCCGTGCGCAAGGCCACGTCCTCACCGCCCTGCACGACGGCGAACAGGCGCGGACGCCCCGGCGCCTCGCCGCGCAGTTCGAGCCGGCGTCCGAACTCCTGCTTGCATCGGCGCGCCCACGCCACCGTGTGTTCCACACTCTGCCGCTGGACGTCCGCGCCGGCTTCCGGATGTGTGCAGTGGTCGAGACAGAACAGGATGTCCGAACCCAACTGGAATTGTTTCTGGATGCACTTCTCGGGCGTGAGAATCTTCTTGTCCTGCCGCCTGTCGAAGCGATACGTGAACCCCTGCTCGGAGACGGAGCCCAGTTTCTTCGCCCCCGTCGCCAGCGAAAAAGCCTGGAACCCGCCCGAGTCCGACGCGATAGGCCCCTCCCACCCCATGAACCGATGGATACCGCCCATCTCGGCCACCAGCGAAGTCCCCGGCTTCGACGACAGATGCAGCACATTCACCATCAGCGCCCCGATCCCGCAACCCGCCACGTCGCCCGCGTCCAACGTGCGGACCGCCGCCCGGGTGCCGTCGGGCAGGAACGCGGGCAGTACGAGATCGCCATGGGGTGTCGAAAGGACGTTCACACTGAGTCCCCCGCATCGTCATCCCCCGACCGAGCGAACTTCGGATTGTTCCCTGCGATCACCACGCTGATTTCACCCTTCGGCCTCTTCCCTTCAAACTGCGCCGCCAGATCGCTCAGATAACCCCGATGGATTTCCTCGAATTTCTTCGTCAGTTCGAGGCAGACCGCCGCCGATCGATCGCCCAGCACCGCGAACGCATCCGCCAACAGCTTGCCGATGCGGTATGGCGACTCGAAGATCACCAGCGTGTGCGGCAGGTCGCGCTCGGCTTCCAGCCAACGCCGGCGCGCGCCCGACTTGCGTGGAGGGAAGCCTTTGAACGTGTAGCTGGCGGGCGACAATCCGGACGCTACGAGCGCCGTCGACACTGCGCTCGCCCCCGGCAACACATCAATCGGATACCCGCGTTCGCGGCATTCGGCCACGATACGGTAGCCAGGATCGCTGATGCACGGACACCCGCCGTCGCTGCACACCGCCACCGAGGTCCCGGCTTCGAGCAGACCCAGAATACGCTTGCCCGCCGCACGCTCGTTGTGTTCGTGGTAGGAGAAAATGGTCCTGGGGCTCGGCATTTCGTAGCGCTCGAAGATGCGCCGCGTGAACCGCGTGTCTTCGCAGGCGAGCGCGTCCACCTCGCTGAGGATCCGCAGCGCCCGTAGCGTGATGTCCTCCATGTTGCCGATCGGCGTTGCCACCAGGTACAGGGTGCCCGTTTCCGCCATGTCTTCGCTCTCGTCGGTTGGATTGCGGGCTAGGCGTGAATGGACGGCTTGAGGACGACCACGCCAGTGCCTTGATAAGCCTTCTCAAGCTTGCGGTACATCCCGTCGTCTTCATACAGCCCCACGACCGCGCCGCCGGACCCCGCGAATTTGCACGGCGCGCCCGTCGATCGCGCACGCATCACCATGTCGACGTTGCGCGGATCGAGATTCGAGATCGACGCGCGCCGGTCGAAGTTCTGGTCCAAGCACGGCCCGATCTCGCTGCCGCGCCCCGCGACGATCAGGTCGCGCGATTCCTGGGCATAGCTCGCGAAATCCTGCATGGCCTGCACGATCTCCGGATCGCCTTCCAGCCACCGTTCGCGGATGTTGTTGTGAAACACCTCCGACCCCTCCGCCAGATCCGTTTGATAGGCGATGAATAGGTTCGGCAACAGGCCTGGATCGAGCCGCTCGTAGTTCCCGTGTCCCTGGGCCTCCATCACCGCGCGGTCGAAATCCATGAACACACAATCCTCATACACCTGGATGACGCGGTCTTGCAGACCCGCCGCGATCCCCAACTCCTCCGTCTCCACACTCAATATCAGACCCGGCTGAACGGGTTCGGGGATGCTCACCTCGTAAAATTCCATCAACGCCCGTAGCGTGGCCGTTACCAACGCGCTCGAACCCGACAGGCCGACGCGGTTGGGGACCGTCGAGCGGTAGCGGATCGAGAAGTTGCGGTCGGCCAACGCGATGTCGTGCCGCTCGCAATAATCCAGGAACTTCCGGATCGTCGCCTTCATCAGACGAATCCCGCCGTAGTATCCCTGCGAAATCACGTCTTCGCGCAACTCTCTCAGCGATCCATACTTGGATCGATCCTGAAAACTCGGCACGATCTCCAACTCCGGGCTCTCGTACAACGTCACCTTCGCCGCCCAATCCCGGATGATGATGCTGATGGTCTTGCCGAAATAGCCGTCCGACGGATTGCCCACAAGGCCGGCCCGTGCATAGGCGGTTCCTTCACAAATCATGGAGTGCGATCCTCCCGGTTGGTTGATAACGAGGAGGATATGTCACCGCCCCGAGACGATGCAAACGGTTCGTGGAAGAGGCGAACGTCGTCATCCCCGCAGATGGGAATGATGCTGGAGCCCCAGACCGTTGTTGCCATGACTCCACGCACCTCGGCGGTCTCAGCGCCCCTGAGTTGGGTACTCTCATCGCAGAGATGCGGAGGTCGCAGAGGGGCGCGTGCCTTTCTCTATGCGTCCCCCAACTTCTCGCGCGCCTTCACGTCTTTCCACACCTGAGCCACCTCTTCGGGCGTCGTCGCCTCGTGATCGCCGAAGATATGGGCATGGCGCCGGATCATCTTCTCATGCGTCACCTCCAACGCATGCCGAAGCGAGAAACGCCCCTCTTCCTCCGCCGCGGCCAACGTCGCCAGCAGCGTGAACAGCGTGTCCCCCCATTCCTCCTCGATGTGCGCGTCGTCGCCCTCCTCGAGCGCCTCCCCCAGCTCGGCGGCCTCCTCCCCCGCGTATCGCGCGAAATCGCGCGACGAATGCTCGCGATCCCATGGACAACCCTCCGGGGTACGCAGATAGCGCGCCAGAGCGACCAGTGCGTCGAACCATTCGGCCTCGGATTGCGGCGTTGTCGGCAGATGAGGCAGCGAATTCATGGTTCCTCTCCTTTTTCATAGTTAAGTTCGGGGAAGACTCGCCGATAATACCACTACGGAGGAACTTGGGACAAGGAGGTCCTGGCTATGACGATTCAGTGTTGCGTGTGCAGAAAAGTCGAAATGGACGGCAAGTGGGCGGTCACGGACGAGTCGGTCGCGAGTGGCGTAAGTCACACGTACTGCCCGGTTTGCCTTCAACGGGCTCTCAGCGAGTTCAAGGATGAACTGGGCAAGCCGCTGCCCCGACTGACGGGAATTCCCGTGCGCGCCTAGCGTCACGCCGTTCTTCCAGCACCAATTCGCCCCCCTCCCCACAATGGGGAGGGGGGCGTCTGTTGACTCCCCTTCCAACTCCCTATAGAATCTGAATCGGAAGTGATGTCCATGCCGTGGAGGGGACAGACCATGACCACCCGAGCGTTGGTGTTGCTCGCACAAGGCTGTGAAGAACTCGAGGCCGTCACGATCGTCGATCTCTTGCGGCGCGCAAAGATCGACGTCGTCACGGCCGGACTCGACGGCCAGCCCGTCACCGCAAGCCGGGGCGTCAACCTGGTTCCGGATTGCGCCCTCGACCAGGCATTGGACGCGTCGTTCGACATGCTCGTGCTCCCCGGCGGCCTGCCGGGGGCCGACAATCTGGCCGATGACCCGCGCGTGATCCGCCTCCTCAAGGACATGGCGGCCGCGGGCAAGTACACGTGCGCCATCTGCGCGGCCCCGGCCGTGCTGGCCAAGGCCGGGCTCTTGGCCGGAAAACGGGCCACCTGCTATCCGGGCTTCCTCGACAAGATGGACCTGCCCGACACGACCGTGACCAAGGCCGCCGTCGAGTGCGACGGCACGGTGATCACGTCGCGCGGCCCCGGCACCGCCATGGACTTCGCGCTCACACTCATCAAGATCCTGGCGGGCGACGACGTGCGCCAACAGGTCGAACAATCGCTCGTGCGATGACCATACGCAACGCTAACGGCCCCGGCCGGTTTTAGAGCAGTTTAAAGTAAGGAGATCGACAGGATGTTTTATTCGGGCATTTCGGACGAGGCGGGACAGGCCATCGACACGCAGATCAAGGCCCACCAGGAACTGGGTTGGGACTATCTCGAATTGCGCGTCATCGACGGTGAAAACCTGACGGCCGTCTCCAACGAGAAATTCGACGAGATCTACGACAAAGTCACCGCCGCCGGCATGAAGGTGTCGTGCTTCGGCAGCGCAGTCGCCAACTGGGCGCGCCCCATCACATGCGACCCGCAGATCGACATCGACGACCTCGCCGCCGCCATCCCCCGCATGCAGCGCTTCGGGACACAGTTCATCCGCGTCATGAGCTACCCCAACGACAAGGACTGCCCCCTCTCGGACGCCGAATGGCGTGACGAAGCCATCAAGCGCATGAAGGTTCTGGCCAAGATGGCCGAAGACGGCGGCATCATCCTCGCCCACGAGAACTGCAGCGGCTGGGGCGGCCTGTCCGCCGAGAACAGCAACACCCTCCTGGGCGAAGTCGACAGTCCCGCACTGAAGGTCGTGTTCGACACCGGCAACCCCGTCACCTACGGACAGGATCCCTGGGACTACTACAAAACCGTCGCCAAAGACATCGTCTATGTCCACATCAAGGATGCACGAAAGGTCGATGGCGAAGATACCTACACCTACTGCGGTGAGGGCGACGGACGTGTGAAGGACATCGTCGGCGACCTGCTCGGAAACGGCTACGAAGGCGGGATTTCCATCGAACCCCACCTCGCCGCCGTGATTCACACGGGTCAGACCGCCGACCCCGCCAAGCTTTACGAGTCGTATGTCGAATACGGCCGGCGGCTGATGAAGATCGTGGATGAAGTGACAGCGTAAGCAGAGACAAGCGCCAACGAACAGGAGAACGCCCCGTGAAGATGACAAGAGCACGAGACATCATTGCGTCGGTAGTCGCACTCGTACTGATCGTATTGCTCGCGGCCTTCGGCGCGCTGGCGTTGGGGATACGCGTTCCGATCTTGAGCAGGATTACGGGCCTGTTCGGCTTCTGACAGACGCACCGCAACACCCACGACGGAGCATGGGGGTGCCTGTCCATTCTTGTGCGTTCGTCTCGGGGGACAATCGAACACGTATGGGCGTGGAAGGGAACCTCATGGCTACGCACGACCTCTCGAAGTTTTCCTGGACCCTCTCCGGCTGGCGGCCCTACTCTTGGCGCCTGGGCAGCCCCGGCGCCGACTGGGACACCCAGCCGGACGTCGGCCCTGTCGAAGCCCGGGTGCCTGCTTCCGTACAGCAGTGTCTGCTCGAAGCGGGGATCCTCGAAGACTGGCACGTCGGCCTCAACTCGCGCCACTGCGAGTGGGTTGAGCACCGCCACTGGGTCTTCACAACCGGCATCCCCGCCGGATTGCTCGAGCCGGGCGAACGGGTGGTGTTGGATGCGCAGGGCCTCGACCACGCGGGCTGGGTGCTTGTGGACGGGCAGGAAGCCGCCCATTTCAGCGGCTCCCTCGTACCCCATCGCTTCGACCTCACCCAACGCCTCGGCGATGGCCAGTCCCACCGCTTGAGCATCCTCTTCGAAGAGCCCCCGCGCGAACAGGGCCAGATGGGCTATACGTCGCGCTCGCGCCACTTCAAGGCGCGCTACAACTACAGTTGGGACTGGTGTCCCCGCTTTGTACCCATCGGCGTCTGGGACACGCTGACGCTCAAGGCCGGCTGGAACGCAGCGATCGAGTTGACCAGCATGGAGGCCACCCTCGAAGAGGACAACCAGACGGGCCGCATGGAACTCAGTGTCAGTGTGGCGGCCGCAGCCGGAGGTTGCCAGGTCACCGCCCGCATCCTCGACGAGGACCGCGAGATCGCTTCGAGCACGGTGCCCGTCGAGAGCGGAACCGGCCGCGTGTCCATCGAGAGCATCCCCGTCGAACCCTGGTGGCCGAATGGCGAGGGCAAGTCCAGGCTCTACGATGTAGCCGTCTCCGTACACAACGCCGATGGCGAGGCCGTGTGGGAATGCCGCCGCCGCGCAGGTTTCAAGCGCGTGCAATGGCTCCCCTGCGAAGGCGCGCCGGACGGGGCCGAACCGTGGCTGTGCGAAGTCAACGGCCGCCCGGTGTTCCTCCAGGGCGTCAACTGGACCCCGGCGCGCGTCGGCTATCACGACACCACGGTCGACGAGTACGCCACACTCATCGGCCTCTACCGCGAGATGGGCTGCACGTGCCTGCGCGTGTGGGGCGGCGCGATCCTCGAGAAGGAAGTCTTCTACGACCTCTGCGACGAAGCGGGGATCCTTGTGTGGCAGGAACTCCCGCTGTCGTCGTCGGGCATCGAGAACGCGCCCCCGGACGGCGGCGCCGTGATCGCCAAGGTCTGCGCCATCGCCGAGTCGTACATCCGCCGGCGCGCCCACCACGTCTCCTTCCTGCTGTGGTCGGGCGGCAACGAACTCACCGTCGAACGCGACGGCGTGCAGCAGCCCGCCGACTACACGCACCCTTGCATGGCCGCACTGCGCGGCGCCATCCGAAGTAACGACCCCAACCACCGGTTCATCCCCACCTCGCCCAGCGGCCCCCGGTTCAGTGCCGCCCGCGAGGAATTCGCTCAAGGCGTCCACCATGACGTCCACGGCCCCTGGGGCATCGAAGGCTTCGTCAAAGACTTGGACGACTGGCGCGCCTACTGGAAAGAGGACGACGCCCTGTTCCGCTCGGAAGTCGGCATGCCGGGCGCGGCCGATACCGCCCTGATCGCCCGCTACTCAGACGGTATGCAGGTGGTACCCGCTGAAGGCGAGTACTGGCGTCACACGGCTGCCTGGTGGACGCAGTGGGCGCGAGTCAAAGATCGCGTCGCGGAAGGCAACGTCGAGGCGTATGTCGAGTTGACCCAGCGTGAACAGGCCGAGGCCTACGCGACCGCGGCCGCAAGCTGCAAAGAGCGTTTCCCCCGATGCGGCGGGTTCCTGGTCTGGATGGGCCACGACTGCTTCCCGTGCCCGGCCAACAACTCCATCATCGACTTCGACCGCAACCCCAAACCCGCGTACCACGCCCTCGAAAAGGTGTTCCAGGGCGAATAACTTCTCTCTTTTCACGAGAAAAGAGAGAAGCAGAGAAAAGCGGTTAATCAGGGGAGTTGTCATCTCGACCGAAGGGAGAGATCTCGGAGTTCCTGTTGCTCCGGTTTCTACGCGCGGAGCTTGCAGCAACATGGATGGCATGAGATTTCTCGCTACGCTCGAAATGACAGGGAAAACGACTGGCAAGAGCGATAGTGACCGTCAAACCTGACACATACCCCTAGAGCAGTTTAGGGATGATATGCGGGCCACTTGCTTGCTGCGGCAGCGGAGAGCCGCGCTCTCCTTGTCCTCGCGGCGGAATCTGCACCGCACCTCATCCCTAAACTGCTCTAGGGGTCCGCGATCACCCCACGCCCAATTGCCTGGCGAAGTACGCGATCGTGTGCTTGATGCCTTCGCTGAGCTGCACCGTGGGCTCCCAACCGAGCTTCTCGCGGGCGAGCGCGATGTTGGGACGGCGGCGAGTCGGGTCGTCGGCGGGCAGATCGCGGTAGACAATCTCCGACTTGCTTCCCGTCTGACGCACCACCTCTTCCGCGAGCTGCTTGATCGTGAATTCCACCGGGTTGCCTGTGTTGACGGGGCCCGTGAAATCTTCGCAATCCATCATTCGGATCATCGCCTCGATGAGATCGCTCTGATAGCAGAACGACCGCGTCTGGCTGCCGTCGCCGTAGATGGTGACGGGTTCGCCGCGCAACGCCTGCACGATGAAGTTGCTCACGACGCGCCCGTCGTTGACCAGCATCCGGGGACCATAGGTGTTAAAAATCCGGATGACCCGGATATCGACCTTGTTCTGACGGTGGTAGTCGAAGAACAAGGTCTCCGCGACCCGCTTCCCCTCGTCGTAGCAACTCCGGATGCCGACCGGGTTGACGTTGCCCCAATAGGATTCCTCCTGCGGATGCACCGCCGGGTCGCCATAGACCTCCGAGGTCGACGCCTGGAGGATGCGGGCTTTCACGCGTTTCGCGAGGCCCAGCATATTGAGGGCGCCCATCACGTTGGTCTTGATTGTCTTCACCGGGTTGTACTGGTAATGCACCGGCGACGCGGGACACGCCAAGTTGTAGATCCGGTCGACCTCCAACAGAATCGGCTGCGTCACATCGTGGCGGATCAGTTCGAACCGCGAATGGTGGAGAAACCCGTCGATATTCTCCTTACGCCCCGTGAAGAAATTGTCCAGACACACCACTTCCTCGCCCCGTTCCAGCAAACGCTCACACAAATGCGACCCGATAAACCCCGCACCGCCCGTGACTAAATTGATATGCGCCATGACCGTAGTGTCTCCCAATGGTTTAAGGCGCAAGTATACTACGCTGCGCGGGGATGGGCCAAGCCGAAGAAGAGCGGGCCAGCAACACGAAGAGCACGAAGGTCACGGAGACGCCGGGTGAGGGCAGGACGCCACCGCGCCATACCAGTTAAGTGACCCCCGGCAGGGGGGTTACCTCATGAAATTAGTTGACTTGATCGGCGCACCATTGTCCGCAGACCAGTGTCCCGAGACAGAAGACAACATTCAAGGGTGGGTGCAGCGAAGCGGAACCCACCAATGGGCCGAAGGAGTGACGTGAAGTGAGGCGCGTTACGCCTCACTTCACGCACCCTTGTACACGGCTATCTAGCCCGCGGCCACCGCCGCCCTCGCGTCCTTCGCCGCCGCCACCATATGGCGCAGGGCGTCCAGCGTTTCGGGCCAGTCGCGCGTCTTGAGACCGCAGTCGGGGTTCACCCACAGGCGCTCGGGCGCGATGACTTCCTGAGCCAACGACAGCAGCCGCTTGACCTCTTCCTCGGACGGTACCCGCGGGCTGTGAATGTCGTAGACGCCCGGCCCGATGTCGTTGGGGTATTCGTAGTCGCGGAAGGCCTGGAGTAGATCCATGTTGCTGCGACTCGCCTCGATGGAGATGACGTCCGCATCCATGCGCGCAATCCACAGCAAGATCTCGTTGAACTCGCTGTAGCACATGTGCGTGTGAATCTGCGTTTCGTCGCGCACGCCGGAAGTCGTCAGGCGGAACGCATCCGTCGCCCATTCGAGGTACGTGTCCCAATCGCCGCGCCGTAACGGGAGTCCCTCGCGCAAGGCGGCCTCGTCGATCTGGATGATCGGAACCCCGGCTTTCTCGAGGTCCTGCACTTCGTCGTGGATGCCCAGCGCGATCTGGCGGCAGGTTTCGCCGCGGGGTTGGTCGTCGCGAACGAAGCTCCAGCACAGGATCGTCACCGGCCCTGTCAACATACCCTTCATCGGCTTGTCGGTCAGCGACTGCGCGTATGTGATCCAGTCCACCGTCATCGGGTTCGGGCGCGACACGTCGCCGTAGATGACGGGCGGTTTGACGCAGCGGCTTCCGTAACTCTGCACCCATCCGTTCGACGTGAAGCAGAACCCGTCGAGCAACTCGCCGAAATACTCCACCATGTCGTTACGCTCGGGTTCCCCATGCACCAGGACGTCCAGATCCAGTTCGTGCTGCCGATCGACGGCATCCTTGATGAACGCTTGCATGGCGGCCGTGTACTCCGCCTGGCCCAGTTCGCCCTTCTTGAACTGGCGGCGCGTACGCCGGATGTCGGCCGTCTGCGGGAATGACCCAATCGTCGTCGTGGGCAGCAACGGTAGATTCAGCGATGCCTGTTGCTTTTGCTTGCGCTGGGCATGAGGCGTCGCGCGGCGTAGTTGGTCGTCGGTCACACCGGCGACGCGCGCGCACACGGCCTCGTTGTGGGCCGCCGGGCTGTTCGCGCGTGACTGGTGGGCGGTTTCGTTCTCCGTCATCGCCGCGGTTACGTCCTGGCCCGAAGCCGCATCGGCGATCAGGCGCACCTCGGCGCATTTCTGCTTCGCGAACGCCATCCACGAGCGCACTTCGGGATCGAGGGCGGTTTCGCGGTCGAGGTCCAGCGGCACGTGGAGCAGCGAACAGGTCGGTGCCACCAGGACGCGCTCGGCCCCAAGTGCATCAACGGCGCGCTCAACGAGTCTCACGGAGGCATCCGCCTTGACACGCCAGATGTTGCGGCCGTTCACCACGCCCACCGAAAGCGCCATGGACGCGGGCAGTTTCGGCGCCAGCGTGTCCAGCGCGTCCGGGTCGGCGAGCAGATCGACGTGCAGCGCATCCACAGGGAGTTTCGCGGCCACGTCTTCGTTCTCCCTGAGCGCGCCGAAATACGACGCCACCATGACGCGTGCATCTCCCGCCGCCTTCTTCAGCCGCTCATACGCCGGGGCGAAACGCTCGCGCACTGCCTCGGGCAGGTCGAGCACCAGAATCGGTTCATCGAGTTGAACCCAGTCGCATTCCCCCGCCAGGCGTTGCACCACCTCCTCGTACACCGTCAAGATGGCGTCGAGATGCGTCCAGCGATCGAAACCCGGCTCCGTTTCCTTACCGATGTGGATGTAGGTCAACGGACCCGGCAGTACTACCTTTGGCGTCAGACCCGCCGCCTTGGCCTCGGCCAATTCGTCCAATACCTTCGTGCTCGACAACGTGAACGTCTGGCCCGGCGCGAATTCAGGCACCAGGTAGTGGTAGTTCGTGTTGAACCACTTCGTCATCTCCATCGCCTTGACGCCGTTGTAACCCCGGGGCATCTTGAAATACGTCGCCAGGCCCACCATGTCCCCGTCCCAGTCGAACCGCTCCGGCACCGCGCCCAGCATGGCGGTTGCGTCCAGGATCTGGTCGTAATACGAGAAATCCCCCACCGGGATCAGGTCAATGCCCTGGTCGCGCTGAAGGTTCCAATGACGCTGGCGCAATTCCTTGCCAAGAGCCAGCAATGCTTCCTCGCTCGACTGCCCCTTCCAGTACGCCTCAACGCCCTTCTTCAGATCCCGGTCAACACCAATCCGCGGGAAACCCAATAGATGCGTGGTCAACACGGCTGTCTCCTTCCTACGTTCTCCGATCTCTCTTCTCGGAACACCCCCACCACCCCGAGTGCGAACGGAGTTATTATCCTTAGACGTCTCGCGGGGCATGTTCTATTCCGTG
>JAACEL010000367.1 GCA_011682535.1 Nitrospiraceae bacterium
GTCATGTGGCCGTGCAGAAGCGGAGCTTCTGCTAAAGCGCCGCTTCGCGGCGCTCAGCCGCCGATGCGGTGGAAGTGGGCTTGGCTGGACTGTCCCGACTCCGGTTTCGCGCTGACGGCGCGGTGTATGGCTTCCTCTGTGCCCAGGTCGCGCACGCTGAAGGCGAGGTCGTTGAACAGGCACGGGCGAATCATGCCGTCGCATGACAACCGTAGCCGGTTGCAGCGCGGGCAGTCTCCGCCCGATCCGCCGATGACGGTGAAGAACTCCCCGATGCGCAGGTTCATCCGGCGGATGAAACGGACCTCGAGTCCCTTGTGTTTGGCGAATGTGGCGACGGTCTGGGCGTCGGCTTCATCGGGCGATTGGCGCACGACGCAGTTGAGTTTGACGGGGGTCAGCCCGGCCGCCTGGGCGGCTTCGATGCCTTCGATTACGCGGCGCAGGTCGCCGCCGTGCGTCAGTTGGGCGAAGCGATCGGGGTCGAGGGTGTCGAGGCTGACGTTGACGCGGTGGAGTCCGGCCTCCGCGAGGGGGGGCGCCAGTTGGGCGAGTAGGATGCCGTTCGTCGTGAGGGCGTAGTCGCGGATGCCGTCAATGCTGGCCAGCATTGCCACGAGCGACACGATGCCCCGCCGCACGAGCGGCTCGCCCCCGGTCAGGCGCACCTTCACGATTCCCTTGCCGGCGGCTACCCGGGTGATCTCGAACATTTCCTCGAACGACAACACCTCTTCGTGGCGGAGGTGGGGCACGCCTTCTTCGGGCATGCAATACTCGCATCGCAGGTTGCACTTGTCGGTGACCGAGATGCGGAGATAGTCGATTGTCCGTCCGAAAGCATCTTGCAGCGGACACGATGTCTGGGGAACTTCTGGCATGCTACTCCTCGATGAACCGGGCGGCGGTCGCTTTGAAACCGGCCCAGATTTTTTGACCGCAATGCAAGTGGAAGTGCTCGACGGCGCGCTCGGTGACGAGTGCGGCGACTTCGACGCCGATGTCTATGATGACCTCGACGCCGCGCGCCGACGGTGCAATGTCGACGACGGTTCCCAGGAAACTGTTCTGCGCGCTCATGTCGGTACGGGTTTGCGACAACGTGATATCTTCGCTGCGCAGGATGAGCGAGCCGGGGCCGGGTTGGGCGTTCGTGGCGATGTGGAGCGCGAGGCCGTGGGTGATGAAGCGATGGATGCCGTCTTCGGGCGTCGGTTCGAGTGTGCCATGGAAAAAGTTGCGGATGCCCACGAATTGGGCCACGAACTCGGATTTGGGGTGATGGAACACCTCCGTAGGCGTGCCGGTCTGGACGACGCGGCCGTTCTCCATGATCCCGACGTGGGACGCGAGCGAGAGCGCCTCTTCGTAGTCGTGGGTGACGTGGACCATGGTGTGCCCTTGGCGATTAAGCGCGCGCAGGAGTCCCCGCATGCGGCCACGCGCGCGCGCGTCGAGGAATGCGAGAGGTTCGTCGAGCAGCAGACAGCGCGGCTGCGTGGCGAGGGCACGCGCCAGGGCCACGCGCTGCGCTTCCCCGCCCGAGAGCGTGCCCGGATGGCGGTGGAGCAGGCCGCTGGCGCCCACCGTGGCGGCGAGGGCTTCCACCGTTTCGTGCGCGCGGCGCCGCGACCAGGATGACCCGGGGAGCCCGTAGGCGATGTTGCGCTTTACGCTCATGTGCGGGAAGAGGGCCTGGTCCTGATAGACAAGTGCCATCCGGCGCTTCTGGATGCGTGTGGCGGTGATGTCCGCGCCATCCAGCACGATGCGGCCGCCGTCGGGCACGACGAGTCCGGCGAGGGTTTCCAGCAGGACGGTTTTCCCGACGCCCGACGCGCCCAGCAGGACGAAGTAGTCGCCCTCGGCGACATCGAACGAGACGTCGCGCATGGCGAAATCGCCGAGGCGCTTCTGGAGGGCGTCAACGGACAACATGATCTTGCCGCCTTGTCAGTATGCGGATTACGACGAAGAACGCGAGGCAAACGAGGATGAACAGGACCGATATGGGCTGGGCGTACTTGAGGCCGAATGCGCCGAAGCGCTCGTAGATCAGTACGGGGGTGACGATGGGATGGTAGGCGATGACGACGACGGCGCCGAACTCGCTCAGACCGCGGGCCCACATCATGACCAGGCCCGACACGATGCCGCGCCAGGCGAGCGGCAGTGAGACGGTGAAGAAGACGCGCGTGGGCGAGGCGCCGAGGTTGAGGGCGGCCCTCTCGATGCGTTCGGGCACGGCCGCGAAGCCGTCGCGGGCGGCGTTGATGAGGAACGGCAGGCTGACGAAGGCCATGGCCACAACGATGCCCGCGGGACCGCCGACGAATTCGATCCCGAAGCGTTCGGCGGTACGTCCTGCGAAGCTGTCGCGCGACAGGATGCCCAGCAGGGCGATGCCCGCGGCGGGGTGCGGGATCACGACGGGCACGTCGACGATGGCCGAGACGAGGTGTTTGAGGGGAAAGTCCTTTCTTGCGAGCAGCCAGGCGAAGGGGATGGCGGCGACGGATAGTAGCAGTGTGGCGGCCATCGAGGTCCACAGGGTGAGCCCGATGCTCTGGCGCACCTCGGGATCGCGCGCCGTTTCGGCGAGTTCGGGGAAGGACGTGTCGAGCGCCATGCCCGCCAAGGGCGCGATGATGAACAGCAGCACGAGTCCGCCGAGCACGGCGAACAGCCAGTGGAGCGGTTCATTTCTCGATCGCGGCACCGGCTACTCCTCAGTGGCGAAAGGCCGCAAGGACTGGGGGAGTTGAGCGTAAGAGGCCGAGGGCGATGGCACGACGGACGGTTGCCCGCAGTCTTTCATGATGGCCATGCCCCGGGCGGGGTCGAGCAGAAACTGCACGAACGCGAGCGCGGCCTCGGGGTTGGGGGCGTTCTTCGGAATCGTGAGGCCGTATACCATCGGTTCACCCCGCTTGACGATGACTTCGCCGGGTTTCTTTCCAGACACTTCAACAGTGACCGAGCGGTAGAGGTCCGCCAGTTTCGGATCCTTGAGATTGACCTCGTCGGGGAGCAACACGCACTCGAGTTGGTGCTGTTCGGCAACGGAGCGGTAGATGAAGAGGTAGTCGATCGCGTAGGTTTCGAGCAACGCAAGCAGGTCGGTTTCCTTGGGACGGATGTAGCGCTGGTCTTTGGCGAGCAGGCGCTCGGCGAGTCCTTGGCGGGCATAGTGCTTCTCGGCGAGTTTGGCGGTGAGTACGGTGCGATAGCCGCATGGGTCGGCGTTAGGTTCCGCTCGGCCGAAGGCGATCTCTTCGCGCAGCAACACCTCGGGCCAATTGTCCCGGGTGATTTCGCCGGCGCCACGCGAGTCGGGACGGTAGGCGATGACCATTTCATTGCTCGCGAATTTGAGGCACCAATCCGCATGCTTGGGGATCAGCAGCGTTTCGATGACGGTGTAGTCGGCCGAAGCGAAGATATCGCAAGGACGGTCGAGGTCGGCGATCTTGCGCGCGCAGGCCCGGCTACCGGCCGCTTCGCGCAGCACGCGCACGCCCGGATGCTGTTCCTGGAAGGCTTTGGCGATTTGCCTGAAGGGCACCGAGAGGCTTCCGGCGTGGAAGACCATGAGGTCGCCGGTGAGGGCGTTTGGCGTATCCTCGGCGTTGGCGGTGAGCGCGGTGAAGATGCACGCGAGTGTTACCAGTGCGGCGTGTAGGCGATTCGATCGGATGACGGGCATGTTCATTTCGCTGTCCTCTTTCGTCTCCTGGTTTCTTTGGGTACGGGCTGTTGTAGTCCTGCGATCTGGGCCTCGAATTCTCTTTCGACGGCGGCCTCGACCTTGGCGCGGAAGCGTCCATAGGCGGCCACCCACGCGCGCCCGTCCTTGGTCAGGTAGGCCTCGCCTCCGCCCGCGCCGCCGCGCCGCCGTTCGATGAAGCGGACGCCCAGAAACTTTTCGGCCTTGCGCAGGTCGCCCCAGGCCTTGCGATAGCTGATCTGAAGCGCTTGGGTTGCGGCGCGCAACGAGCCTTCGCGATCGATCGCTTGTAGCAGGCGCCACTTGCCATCGCCGAAAACGCCCTCCGCCCGCGGGCTGGAGAACCAGAGCTTGACGTGGGGTTCGATGTTCCCGGGCGCGTCGTCGGCTTTCTTAGTCAATCGAAACACCCGAACTGGCAATGGGCGATTTGGATGCCGATTTTGTTGCAGACCGCACCGATCTCACGTACCCCCACGCCGGAGTCCTCCGCCAGCTTGAAAGCGTGCGCACAAGCCAGCGTGACCTTTCCGCCGTCATGTTCCACGCTGGCGTTCTTGATGGCCTCTGCAAGGTTGTCTCGGTGATCCACGGCCTTTCTCCCATCGTTGTGTTTGCACCAACATATCGTATCTTCCACCGGTCCCTTTTGCAACCGCCTCGCCGGGATTTGTGCGGGGGGCGGCCCGCAAGGGTCATTCCTGCCGCGAACGGGTCACATGCTCGTACGCGGCGCCTGCGGCGGAGCGGATGCAGACGGCGGGGCTGGCGAGAATCGACGTCGTGCCTCAGGGCAGCAAGTAGAAGGCGACGTCTCGGATGCGGTCGGCGAGCTTCGCGTCTTGGTTGTCATTGATGAAGTACTGCCAGACTTCGAGACCCACGGCCAGGCAGAACGTGCCCTTGCGTCCGCTGATGCGGTTGGTCACCGAGCCGATAGACAGGTGGACCAACTGGTTCGTGAACTCGTTCAGCCCCCAGTTTCGAGAGCCGAAGTTCCAACCCGCCACGACGGTGACGGCGGGGGCGTTGCGGAAGCCTTTAACCGCGAGGGAGACCGCCGGTCCGGCCTTGAGCTTGTCCTTGTAATCGCCGACTAGCGTGCCGATGCCCCAAGCGTGCGCTTCAGTGCAGGCTGTGAGCGCGGCCAAGGCCACGAGTAACGTGACCACGAGTTGCCTGCGTCCGTGACGAAATCTGAACACCCACACACTCCTCTCAGTTGCTGCGTTTCTGAACGCTGAAGCTCTCGATCAGACTCCCGTCGATGTCGATAACGGACAGGTTGGCCTGCTCTTCGCCAACGTTAATGCGTATGTAGTGGCGCGCCTTGGCGATCTTCACCGTCTCGGGTTGCGGGGCGTCGGCGTCATAGAGCGACGCGCCGCCGCCGCCGGTGGTGACGAAGTGCGTGCCGCCGCTTACGGCACGGTGGTAGTGGTGATCGTGGCCGCTCAGGACCACCTGGACGCCGCGGCGCTCGAACAATCCGCCCCAGAACGCCCGGCGGATCTTCGCGTCTTCGGCGCGGCTTTTCTTGACGCTGATCAGCGGCTGGTGAAAGCAGACGAAGATGTATCCGGCGTCGCGATGCAAGCGGAGCATTTTGTCGGCCCACTGCTTCTGTTGTTCCATGTAGTCGCGATTCTGCTGCTCCGCCCAGAATTCTTCGCGGTTCTCCTTTTTGACGAACTCCGGCGTCGGGTAGTCGGGCCCTTCGGTGTCGAGCATGAGGAAGAAGCAGTCGCCGGCCAGGAACGAGTAGTAGCGCTCGTTGCCCGGGAGCGAGAAGAAGTCGAAATAGTAGGGCGAGTCCTTCTCGTGATTGCCCAGGACGGGATAATAGGGGATATTGCGCATCAGGTCGCCGCTTACTCGAAAGAAGCTCTCCCAGTCGTTCATTTCCAGGCCGTTACTCACGAGATCGCCGGTGTTGATCACAAACAGGGGATTGTCCTTAAGGATGTGCGCGGCGAGTTTCGCGTGCTCTTTGTGGCCCGAGCGTGTGTCGCCGAACGCGACGAAGGTGAAAGGTTCCGCTTTGGCGGGAAAGGTGGTGAAGTGTCCACTCCCCTCCGGCGAACCGTCGCCGAACACGTCGTACTCGTACCGAGTGTTGGGTTCGAGGCCGACGAAGATGCGTTCGTGGACATTGTAGGCCCGGACGGATTTCTTCCATCCGAGTTTCGAGGCAATCGACTCGCCCTCGAGCGTGGCCCAGCATACGACGGCGCGTTGGTCCGTCACGTTCTGTACGTAGGGGCCGAAGGTGATGGTGTTGTCCGCCGCGGCCATGGAGGCGGCGAGAAACACCAGGATGAAGGTCAATGCGTTTGCCGTGCATTTCGACATGAGTGTTTCGTCTCCTGATCCGGTGATGCGCGTGCCGCAAAGCGACGCGCTTGCAGAGTACGGTTCTCCATAGTGCCGTGCCGGGGTGCGGCGCTTCAAGGCTTCTATTTGGGGCGGCGTTCTGTTGATCGAGACAGCACTGGCGTATATCCTGCTGGTCCGAGCGGATCAGACCGCCGAGAAGGGAGTATAGTGCCTGTGGCCCGTATTCTTGTGATCGACGACGATGAATTGATACGCCTGTCGTTACGAATGCTGCTGGAGGAGGAAGGCTACGAGGTGGCGGAGGCCGGGGATGGTGAGACGGGGTCGGCGATGTTCCACGCGGATCCGTTCGACATCGTGGTGATCGACATGGTGATGCCGGGCAAGGGCGGGGCGGCGACGATCTCGGATCTGTGGCGGGACTTCCCCGACGTAAAGGTCATCGCCATTTCCGGAGGTGACGCCGAGGCGGGTCCGGAGGAGTTCCTTGAATACGCGGGCGTGTTCGGGGCGCTTCGGACGTTCGAGAAGCCCATTGGCGGGGCGGAGTTGCTGGCGGCGATCCGAGAGCTGCTCGAGGCTTGAGCGTACATCGCGGCGTTGATCGCCGCGCGGCTTTTGCGCCATTGGGATCCGGAAGAACGGCGGGGTAATAGAGCAAAGGGAAGGGCATGTCTGAGTTCCGGCGCGCTATCAAGGATGTCATTGACAATGTCGAGCGGGTGGTGCTCGACAAGACCGCCACGGTGACGGCGGCGTTGGCCGCGTTCCTGGCGGGGGGGCACGTCTTGCTCGAAGACGTGCCGGGGGTCGCGAAGACGATGCTCGTGCGCGCGCTATCGGTATCGAGCGGCTGCACTTTCATGCGCATCCAGTGCACGCCCGACCTGTTGCCTTCCGATGTGAGTGGCGTGTCTATCTATAACCAGAAGACCCAGGAATTCGAGTTCCGCCGCGGCCCCATCTTCGCGCAGGTGGTGGTGGCCGACGAAATCAACCGCGCCACGCCGCGCACGCAGTCCGCCCTGCTCGAAGCCATGAGCGAAGGGCAGGTGTCGGTGGACGGCAAGACCTACAAGCTGAAACCGCCGTTCGCCGTGTTTGCCACGCAGAATCCGGTGGAGCACGAGGGCACTTTCCCGCTGCCCGAGGCCCAACTCGACCGGTTCATGGCCAAGCTGTCCGTCGGGTACCCCCACATCGTTGCCGAAGCCGACATTCTCGAACGCACGCGTCTGGGCCATCCCATCGACGCCATCAAGCCCGTTGTCGACGTCGCCACCATCCTGCGGATGCAGGCCGCCGTGCGCCAGATCTTCGTGCATGAGAAGGTACGCGAATACCTGCTCCAGATCGTCACCCGCACGCGTCAGTCGTCGCATCTTACCGTTGGGGCCAGTCCCCGCGCCTCGATGGCCCTATTCCGGATGGCGCAGTCCTTCGCGGCGATCAACGGACGCGGCTACGTCATTCCCGACGATGTCAAGGCGCTGGCCCACCCCGTCGTCGAGCACCGCCTCATCCTCAACCCCGAGAGCCGCCTGCGCCGCGTCACCAGCCACAGCGTACTCGCCAGCCTCATCGCCGAGGTAAAGGTTCCCGCCGGGAATTGGACGAGCGCGTAGCGCCTTCTTTCTTTTCACGGGAGGGGGCTATCCACTTCGCTCTCGTAGACGCAAGATGTAGTATGTGTGGGTGCAAGAAGAAGAGCGAGAGCATCCCGTGGGTGGGAGAGATTACCCACGAACCCTCGGCGAATTTGACGAGTGGTTCTGGTCGGAGTCGGCTTGTATTGATTTCCTGTTGCGGGTTCGCTGGCCTAGGGGCTTTGTGTGTCCAGGTTGCGGAGCCACTGCGTCCTGGCGGACAGCCAGAGGCCCATTCCGATGTTCGCCGTGCCAGAAAGAGACCTCTGGCACGGCAGGTGTCACGCTCGCGCGGAGACGTGAGGCGTAGAAGCGACAAACACAATATCTAGGGGCTACGAGAGCGAAGTGGATAGCCCCCTC
>JAACEL010000368.1 GCA_011682535.1 Nitrospiraceae bacterium
AGGCGAATTGCGGCTTTGCGCGAGATTCTCAAACCCCGCGCATTCGAGATCTCGCGTCCGCCCGGACTATGTCCCGTCCCGCCCCCTACTTCGGCGCGCCGACTTCGCTGGATTCGTCGGAGGTTTTGGCTTCGTCGAACACGAAGTCGAATTCTTGGGGTTCGGGGAAGTGGGCGGGGGGTGCGAGGATCTCGCATTTGTCGCTGTCGCAGAAGACGTCTTCGGCTTCGTTGGTGTTCAGGGTGGTGAAGCTAAGGGGTTGGAGCTTGGCGACGGCTTGCAGGTAGGCTTCGCCGGGGACCTCCTGGTAGGGGGCCTGGGGATAGTTGTGGTCGAGGAGGGGCAGGAAGCTGATGGATTTGAGGCGGGTTTCGTATAACTCGAGGATGCGGGGAATGTCTTTGGCCTCTTCGGGCCTAAAGGTGACGGTAGCGCTGACTTGGTTGTCGGCCCAGTAGTATTGCATCTGGGCGATGTTCTCGACCTGCTCCCAGATGGACACGTCGTTCTTGGAGCGGTTGAAGGCGGCGTGTTCGACGGGGAAGTAGACGACCCAGGTGTTGTCGCCGTAGACGGATTCTTCGACGCGGTATCCGGCGCGGCGGATGGGTTCGACGAGGGGGCTGGTCTTGTCGATGCGGATGGTGCGCATGTAGTACTGGGAGTGGGGGTAGTGGATGCCGGGGGTGGTGCCGGGCAGCAGGGACACGGTGCCGCTGGGTTTGACGCTGGTCTTCTTGACACTCTCGGGGATGCATAGCCATTGGGCGTAGATGCGGTCGAGGTCGCAGATGTATTTGTAGCCGCGGTCGCACCAGTCGAAGTGGGTGCGGCGGCCGTGGCGGTCGAAGGATTCGATGATGCCGGACTGCGACAGGCCGATGCGGCGGTTGCGCAGCATGATGGCGTTGGTACGTTCGTTGTGGGTGGGGATTAGCGTGACGGTCTTGGCGTAGAGGTAGGCGAACTTGAGGGTGCGCTGGTATTCGTCGAAGGTCGCGTGGCGCGAGGGGAAGGTCTCGACGAGGTTGCAGACTTCGTAGGATTCGAGGCTTTGCTCGGCGCAGGGGTTGGTGCCGGCGACTTTGGCGTCGTCCCAGGTTTCGCCGTCTTTGAGGCGGCCGAACGCGCGCGCATTCTGCAGCCAGAAGTAACCGGGTTCGCCGTTCTTGGCGGTCTGTTCGCCGACACCGGCGTAGTCCATGCCGATCCCGGCGGACACGCTGTTGTTCGAGGCCCAACGCCAGGCTTTGAGTTTCTCGGCGTGCTCTTGCGGGTCTTTGAGCGTGAGGTATTCGGTGTCGGTCGGGGAACCGAGGGCGAGTTCGGCGGTACGGCGCACGCCGCCGGAGACAACGCACTTGCCGATGACGTTCATGAGGTCGGTGAGGTCGGTGGAGGAAACGGCCTGGCCGATGCGGGGCTGGAGCACTTTGTCGATGTTGGCGATGCACTCGATGAGCGGATCGGAGCCGGGGGCGATGCCGCCGAAGGACTTGATCGGCGCGCCCATCGGACGGATCTGGGAGTAGTCGACGCGCTTGGGCCGCTGGCACTCGCCCACATAGGATTCGAGGATGCAGCGCACGAGGTCGCACCAGCCTTCTTTGGAATCTTCGACGACGAAGGTGGTGTCGGCGATTTCGGGTTCATGGATGGTGAGCTTACCCGCGCCTTTGGTGTCGAAGGCCACGCCGACGCCCAGCAGTGAAAGGTCCATGAGGAAGCAGAACGGTTCGGAGAAACTGACGGGGATTTCTTCGGTGGACACGAACGCGCAGTTGTTGAGGGCGGCGGACCCGCGCTCGTAGATGTAGTCGGTGCCCATCATCCACAGGCCGCGGCCGGGGGGCAGGAAACGGAATTCCCAGATCAGCCGGTACATTTCCTGGGCGGAGCGCTGGGCTTTGCTCATGCTCCAGGGCAGTTTGAGGCCGCGGCAGTGGTTGAGCTGGATGGTGTAGCAGCCTTCGACCACGCGCCGGACGGTTTCCCAATACTCCTCGGTGCGTCCGTTCTCTTCGGGCAGCACGCGCGCGTAGGTGCGCTTGTAGGTCACGTAACCCAGCGGACCCCAATCCGGTTGCCGTCCTTTGAACTTCGCGAGAAAGTCTTCGGCGAGCGTGAATCGTTCCCGTACCCGAAACATCCTTTGACTCCTTGCTACCGGCAACCGGCGGTTTCCCATTGCCGGCGCGCGGCCGGCTACCACCCATCTCTTCTTTCTTTTCTCGTGAAAAGAAAGAAGCAAAGAAAAGCGATTGACTCTGGAAGCCCATATGGCTTCCTTCGCAACATCAACTTTTTGTACAGATTCGTACTCCGAATCGCCGGATAGCTTCGCCGTGGCGCGCGGAGCAACCTCAAACTTCATATGGCACTACGGGCGCGCCACAATGCGCCACCCGACGTTCGGGTCTATATCTTGCCGTGGGGGGTCTTTACCCAGGGCGACCCATCCACGTCTTCGACGGTGTAGTCGGCGAAGACGTTGGGATAACGTTCCTTGACGATCTCATACACCCGCCCGAACACGAGCCGGATTTCTTCTTCGGCCGCGGGATCGGTGCGGCGTTCGATGACGTGGCGCAACGTGCGGAAATTGCACGACCAGCCGACCGAGGTAGCCACGCCGATCGGGGCTACACGCCGGAAGGCCGAGGTTAGTTTTTTCTTGCGATCGAACTGGGGTTCGTCGTCGATGGCGTATACGTCCGCGAGGCGCCGCTGGATGTCCTCCAACTGCTTGAGGGTTTCAGCGAACACCGTCATGCCTTCCTCGTTCTCGCGGATGTGGAGCGGCACGTAGGCCGACAGTTTATCGAGTCGCACGAACCGCAGGGATTCCTGCGAGATCGCCGTGCCGGAACGATGCCGGACGAGTTCGTGGGTAAACACGCGGCTGACGTCGGCGAACACAAAATTCATGACCGCGTGTTCGAGCACGCTGCCGTGGCCTACTTCGACGATGTGCCCCATGTAGGCCGCGTTGCCTTGGCGCACGCGCCGCACGTTGGGATTCAGCCCGGGTTCGAACGAGCGGTAGCACATCCGGCCGTACATCTCGCACAGGCGCTCCCCGTCGCTGGGGGCGTCCGTCTGCCAGTTGGGTGCGCCGACGTGGTCGAGATACTCCTGGAGTCCCTCCTCGACAACGCGCGTTTCACCCACGAGGAAGACCCTCGGCTCCGCGAAATCCACGACCCATTACCTCTTTCTTGTTTGCCGGATTAGGGCTACTTCCTCCACCCCAGTGGAGAAAACTATTCCGCGACGGCACCGCACACCTAAACGCTTGTATCATCGGCACTTATGGCCACCGATCAACCTGTCGAGCGGGAAAAGGCCTTAAAGGCTCTACTCCCCCTGTCGAGGGAACGAATTATAGCCCCAGCGGGTCGCTTTGTCCAGCACTTTGTCCGCCGGGCAAGAGCCCACCGCCTCGGACATGGAACACTGCATGTTGTGTCGAATATTCCCGGATGCCCATATGTCGCGCCCATGACCGACCCCAACTCCCCGCGGACGAAGCGGATCCCCCAGGTGTTGGGGGTGTCCGATTGTGTGGATTCTGGACTGGAATGGCCTTGAAACAGACCGGTTCGAGATCGCTGGGTTATTTGAAGCGCGAAAAGTCGGGTTTTCGCCGCTGTGCAAAAGCCTGGAAGGCCTCGGCAGCTTCAGGAGAACGAATGCACTCGGCGAGCATCTCGCATTCGACCTCGATCGTCTCGCGTATGATGGCCTGGGTGGCGCGGTTGAGCAGTGCGCGTGCCGCGCGGACGGCGGCGGGCGGCTGTGCCGCAAGCAGCCGGGCCTTCTCAAGCGCGAGGGTTTCCACCTCGTCCGGCGCACACACCGCGTTGACGATGCCCACGCTGCGCGCGGTCTCGGCGTCGAACGGCTGGCCCAGCAGGAGCAACTCCGCCGCGCGCGGATAGCCCATGATGCGCGGCAGTAGATAGCTGGACGCGGCTTCGGGGCAGATGCCCAGGTTGACGAAGGGCATCTGGAACCGCGTGTCCGACGCCGCGTAGACGAGGTCGCAGTGCAGCAGCATCGTCGCGCCGATGCCGATGGCGATGCCACTGACGGCGGCGACGATAGGTTTCCTGGATTCCGGGATCCCATGCAGGAACCGGATGACGGGGCTGGTATCGTCGAAGACGGGGGCGCCCATGAAATCCATCACGTCGTTGCCAGCGCTGAAACAGCCAGGCGTGCCCGTCAGCAACACGACACGAACGCTTTCGTCCGCGCCCGCCTCCTCCAGCGCCGCCACCAGCGTCGAGTACATGGCGTGGGTGAGCGCGTTCTTCTTCTCGGGACGGTTCAGTTGGATGCGGTAGATACCGTCCTCAGTGCGGGTAAGCACATGCTGCTGTGTGTTGTCAGGCTCGGTCATTCAACACTCCTCCTGATGTTCCGCGCTTCCCCGGCGCACCGTGAGGTACCAGGGGTCGCTGCGCAATTCGTCCAGGGCGGCTTCGATGAGACTAAGCGATTCGATCAACCGGATTTCGCAGGGACCCACGCGCCCGAACCGCATGGCGCCTTGCGCAAGCAGATGCGGCTCCAGAGCCGGGAAATCGCGTTCGGGACCGGCGTAGCTGTGCAGATAGCACGTCACCTCCACCGTCTCGCCGTGACGATCGATGCACGTGCACGCCGCCGGGTCCGGCTGGCACACGTAGGGCAGACGGGCGATCTCTTCGACGGTGTGGAAAGTCGTGCAGGCCGTCAGGTTGCATCCCGCCATCGCGATGTACCCGCCCGCCATGGCCACGCGGAAATAGGGCGACCGCATGCCGCACGGGGTAAGCGAGCGGTGGTGGTCGTGCGTGAGATCTTCGGCAAGCCGTCCTATCGCCGCGCAGGAGTGAGTCGGATGCGTGCTGCGAATGGCCTCGGGACGTTGGCGCAACGTCTCCGGGACGATGCCCGTCCAACACGGCTGCGTGCGCAGGTCGAATCGCGGGGGATTCTCCGGGTTGAGCGTTTCGCTGCCGGTCAACGTCGGTACGACAAGCGTGCCTCCTCTACCCACTGCGCTCAACACACCGTCGATCACCGCGTCCGCACCGCCGTCCACCTGACCGAAGCTGCTGAGCGAACTGTGCATCAGGACGACGTCGCCGTCGCCGAGACCCAGATCGCGAAACCCCTGTGCAACATCCGCCTGCGTTACCGACATGCCGTCCCAACCTCCGTGGCCGCCATCCTGTTCGACACAGTATGGAGAGGAAGAGGAGGCAAAATCCAGACTACAGCGTGAATTAAGGTGACACCATACTTAATTGTTGCACCACACGACTTCCTGTGAGTTCATATGTAATGCTGCAATAATTAAGTATGGTGTCACCTTAA
>JAACEL010000369.1 GCA_011682535.1 Nitrospiraceae bacterium
CCCTACGGGTGCACACGTACGCTCACAAGGACACTTGGCCAGGAGGGCTCTATTCCGCCGCGGCCGCCGTCCGCCGCAAGTCGCCGAGCGAATCGAACGTCTCGTCATTCCCCGCGTACTTCTTGACGAAACGGCGCAACTTGGACGTCGACGCCGTCAGCAGCAGGCGATCGTCTTCCAGTGTGTAATCGAGCCGCACCTTCTTCTGCGCCAGCGCCTCCTTGAGCCAGTCGTAGTCCAGCATGGCTATCTCGATCGAGTCATCTGTCCGTTCGAGACGGATGAAGAAATGGGCGGGAACCTGAAGAAAGGCCCAAGACCCCACGGCTTCGCTTATCCCCTCGAAATCATCCACCGTCTCCGACGACGCTAGGTCGAGGAACTCGTACCCGCCCAGGCGCATCAAGTATTGCACGAGTTGTCGATCTTGTCGAGAGATCATTGGCGGCCCACACATATTAGACTATGGCTAATCGGGCAAGAGGGTTCCGGCCGCACGTGCGCTGGGGAGAGCGTTTGGGCATAATGTGGACGGTCGAGCCTGCGGGGCGTCGAGGGGCGGGGCCAACGGGTAGGAAAGGAGGGTTCGGATCCACGTGTACTCCTACTGGACGCTTGCCACAGCGGTGCTGCTTGCCGCGGAGTCTTTCCCATGAGCTATCCCGTGTGGCAGTTCGAACTCCCCGAGTGGATCGAAGATTTGGCGGCCGACTTCGACGCGCAGTCTGCGTCGGACGAAGAACGGATGCGATTCGTGATCGGACTCGCGAAGGAGAACGTCGCGCACGGCACAGGCGGCCCGTTCGGCGCCGCCGTATTCGATCTGGAGACCGGCCGTCTCGTGGCGCCCGGTGTCAACCTCGTTGTGTCGTCCCACTGCTCCCACGCGCATGCCGAGATGGCCGCCATCGCCATCGCCCAGCGCGTGCGAGACACCTTCGATCTCGGCGCCCCGGGGCAGGCGCCGTGTGAGTTGGTGAGCAGCGCGGAGCCCTGCGCCATGTGCATGGGGGCCGTGGTGTGGTCGGGCGTTCGGCGGCTCGTCTGCGGCGCGCGCGACGAAGATGTCCGCGCGGTCGGTTTCGACGAGGGCCCGAAGATGGCCGGTTGGGCCGGCGCGTTCGAGCAACGGGGCCTCCGTGTCGTGCAGGACGTGTTGCGCGGTGAGGCGGCCGCGGTACTCAAGGCCTACCGCGACGGCAGCGGAGCGATATACAACGCCCGGCGTGGAACCCCGAACGTCGGGTAGCGTATTGTGGCGCGCCACGTGGAAGAGATCGGATATTCTGGGTGGAACCATCCCCGAACAGGAGACCGAATCGTGATGCCTGCAAAGTACGCCCACCAGTTGCGCAGCTACATCGCCCCTGCGGCGCCGGCCACCCGCGCGCCCTGCGACGGCACCGAGTCCGACCTGCGGATCGAGTTCGGATTCACGCCCCGCTGGTATCACGAAGCCTGCGGGATCGACTTCTCGCAACAGTGGCATCTCGACCCGCTGTACCGGCGCGACACGGTCGTAACGATGCGCCAGGAACTGAACCGCCGGTTCCCTTCGTTGCGGCTTGGCGGTGAATGCCCCGAAGAAACCCCTGCCACGATCGACGGTATCCACGGCGCCCTCACCGTTGCGATGCTGTTCGGGATTGGCGCTGAGTACTACGTCGACAACTGGCCCGCCGCGACGCACAACTACCTGACCGCCCAGGCGATCGCCGCGCTTGAACCGCCGGACCTCGAATCGGTACCCGTGTTCGCCCAGGTCGTCGAGCAAATGGACGTGATCGAGCGTGAGTTCGGGCGCGTCGAAGGCTATCTCAACTGGCAGGGCGTGCTGAACAACGCCTACCGCCTCCGCGGCCCGGCGATCCTGGCCGATTGCGTAGCCGATCTCGAATTGGCCGACCATCTGTTCCACATCGTTGCCCAGACCATGATTGCCGGTATGCGCCATGTCTACGCCCGTCAACAGGCCAGCGGGGTTGAGATCCGCCATGCCACCGTCAGCAACTGTCTCGTCAACATGGTCTCCGACGAAACCTACGCCGAACGTCTCCTTCCGTATGACCGCATGATATCGGAAGCGTTCGACCACTTCGGCATCCACAACTGCGCCTGGAACATCGATCCCTACGCCGCCCACTACGCCTCGATCGAAAACCTGGGATACGTGGACATGGGACTCGATTCTAATCTCGCTCTTGTCAAGGACTTGTGCCCCCAGGCGCGGCGGGCCGTCATGTACAAGCCCACCGACCTCGCCGGAAAACCGCGGGAAGCCATCCAGCAAGATCTGCTCCGTATCAAGCAGGAGTTGAGTCCGTGCGACATTGTGATGGCCGACATCGATCACGGCACCCCCGACGGCCGGGTTCTCGCGTTTGCCCAGATGACGGATAAGACTCTTGCAGCCCCTTAGAATCGGAAGGCTTCGGATTTCCCCTTGACAAATCGCTTATTACTAGAAATAATGGCTCTAGTCAGCTCCGTATAGCAGGGGGTAATAAGTGATGGATGCTGTTGGCACCGCCGTGCCAGGACAAGGCACGGATCTTGCCCAGGAGTTCTTTCCTATTCGCGTGTCCACGCTACGCACGGACGAAACGACTCAGTTCGATCTCTATATTCTCCCGCGCCCGGGGCAGCAGCCGGTGTTGTACCGCGAGCGCAATCTGCCGTTCACGGCCAAGGCCCTGGAGCGCCTGGAGGAGCACAACGTCGCTGAACTCTATGTGCCTTCCGGCCAGGGCCGCGAGTACCGGCTTTACATCGAGCAGCACTTGGGCCAGATCCTCGAGAGCGGCGAGATGGAGACGGATGCCAAGGCCGAGATTCTCTATACCTCGGCACAGGACTTGGTCAAGGACGTCATGGCGGATCCGCGGTCGGGCGATGTCTTCGCCCGCTCCGAAGCCATGGTCCAACACACCGTGTCATTCGTGTTGCACCAGGCCGAGGCCTTCGAGGGTCTCCTCAAAGTGATGTCTTTCGACTACTACACCTACACCCACTCGGTGAACGTGTTCGTGTTCAGCGTTGCGCTGGGAAGGAAACTGGGTCTGAAAGAGACCGACGTTTTCCGGCTGGGCAGCGGCGCACTGTTGCACGACTTGGGCAAGTGCCAGATCGATCCGGAGATCGTGAATTGCCGGGGCAAGCTCTCCTCGACGCAGTGGGAGACCATGAAGAGCCACCCCGTGCTCAGCCACAACCTGCTCATCGAGCAGGGCGTCGAAGATCGAGCCGTCCTCGATATCACCCGCCACCACCACGAGAAGCTCACGGGAAGCGGCTATCCGGACGGGATCAAGGGAGCCCAGCTCTCGCGCTTTGTGCGTATCACGACGATCGCCGATATCTTCGACGCGCTCACTACCCGCCGTTCCTATAAGGAGGCGATCGACTCGTTCCCAGCGCTGAAGATCATGAACACGGAGATGTCGGGTGAACTTGACCCCGAGTTCTTCCGTACCTTCATCGAGATGATGGGCCGGCGTAAACGCCAGCAGTAGGCCTGTTCACCGGCCTCTTCACGAATTCCTATTTTCTATATCGTCCAGGGACACGGCGATGCCTGAAGTATCGCTGTCCCGCGACGGTTCGCGGGGTCGAATGCGACCAGTGCGGCCTGTGCCACCAAGGACGCCACAATAGTGACTGGGGCCGCCACTTCACCCTCGCCCTCAGCCGCTCCCCAGCCCGGCCTGTTCGGTCAAATCTCCCCCCGACCCCGTCCAATGTCATTGCCGCATCAGTACCGGCGCCCTCATCCGACTCGAGTTCCCGCCAAGAACTACACCAGCGCAGGACGTCTGCCGGGTGACGCGCTAAAGGGATCGAAGATGGCTGCCGATAGAAGAATCGTGGCCGGAAGCCAGCCAGGCTGACGGCGACGGCCGATGCACGGATGCAGAGGTCAAGCTATCACGGAGGAATGGCGTCATGGGTCTCAGAATCAACACCAATGTCGCGGCCATCAATGCCGCCCGCCTGCTACGGAGTTCCACCCAAGACCTTAACCGCAGCCTGGAACGTCTGTCCAGTGGCCTGCGTATCAACCGCGCGGCTGACGACGCGGCTGGTCTTGCGATCGCCGAGCGGCTGCGCTCGCAGATTCGCGGCGTTGTGGTGGCGCAACGAAACTCTCAAGACGGCATCAGCCTTGTGCAGACGGCTGAAGGTGCGCTGGTCGAAACGACAAATGCGTTGCAGCGTATCCGCGAGCTTGCGGTTCAGGCCGCCAACGGAACGCAGGGTACGGAGAATCGCGTGGCGTTGAATGCGGAGGTCATCCAGTTGCTTGAGCAGATCGATGACATCGCGATCGACACGGAGTTCAATGGTCTGCGGATGCTGAGTGCGGCGACGGTTATCACGATCCAGGCCGGGGCGCAGACGAGTCAGACGCTGAACATCCAGGTGGGTGGCGCGAAGACGGACGACCTGTTGGTCAGCCAGGTATCGGTCTCGACGGTAGCGGGTGCCGTGTCGGCCTTGAGCACGATCGACGTCGCGCTCGACAGCGTGAACGGCCTTCGGGCTCTGTTCGGCGCCTCGCAGAATCGCCTGGAATACACCATTCGAAGCCTGGCCATCCAGGAAGTGAATTCGTCGGCGTCGGAGGCTGCGATTCGCGATGCCGATATCGCCAGAGAAACAATCCTGTTTACCCGCAACCAGATTCTCGTGAGCGCGGGCACGTCTGTGTTGGCACAAGCCAACATCATCCCGCAGACCGCCCTGCAGTTGTTGGGCACCGGCTAAGAACTGACAGGCCGCTCCAACCACTCACCTGAGCCGTAGCATGGAATTGGGAATTGTATCGCCCACCTCGGGGCTTGTGGCATCGCTACAGGCCCCGAGGTGTTTTTTGGGCTCTGGCGCATTCGTCTTTCCGCTTCCCCCAACATGTCGTCGCGAGGGGCGAAGCGACTGCGGCAATCTGAACTGGCCGCCCTAGCCGTGGGTGAGCGGCGCGAACCCACGGAAAACCGGCCTCGGCAACGAGCCCCGAACGGAGTGGCAGCAACGCGAGGGGACTGAAACCGCTGCCGCCCCGTTGGGGCTGAACACGGGTGGCGCACTGTTTCCGTGGGCTCGCGCCGCTCACCCACGGCTAGGGCCTGCCGCCCCTCCGGGGCTAGAGTGATCGCTGCGAAGCCTGTGAAGTACAACTTCGCGGGCAATTGCGTTCCCAAGTGCAACTTGGATTACCCCGCCAAAAGTCTCTGCGGCTTCCGGATGTGGACTGCGGTAGCTTGCTACCGCTTTTCCGGAGGGGAGCTTGCTCCCCGGCGCAAGCGCCCGTAACTCAAACCCACGCTGCACC
>JAACEL010000062.1 GCA_011682535.1 Nitrospiraceae bacterium
GGATATGAAGTCCGTGTGATCGACTGGGGACCGGACATCCTTCGGGATCTCGCCGAGGCGAAGGCCGATCTTGTTTTCAATGTTTCGTCCTTGGTGGAGGCGGCTATCCTGGAAGAACTGGAAATGCCCTTCGTGGGTTCCGACTCTTTCGCAATTGCACTGGCAACGGACAAGTCGCTCGCCAAGAAACTTTGGGAGATGGCGGGATTGCCTACTTCGCCGTTCCACGTGGCCCGGACGGAGGAAGATTGCGAAATCTTCCGGGACGCGCCGCCCTTTCCCTATCCGTTGTTCATTAAACCCGTGGCAGGAAGAGGCAGCGCGGGCATTACGGAAGAATCGGTGGTCGAGAACTACGATCAGTTGGTCAAGGGGGTACGGGAACGATATCGGACGATAGGCCAACCGGTCCTAATCGAAAGATTCCTGAGCGGGCGTGAGGTTACGCAGTGCGTGCTGGGCAACAACGGTGATGTGCGTGTGCTGTCTCCCTTGGAAATCAAATACGCCGAAGGGTCCGTTACGCTGACCTTTGACAAGAAGGAGCTCGATGACGACACCTTCGTTTGCCCCGCTCCGCTGAGCGATGAAGAGATGGAGATGATGGCGGACCTGGCAAAGAAAGCCTATAGCACGCTAGGGATGAAGGATTTTGGGCGAATCGACGCTTTCCTGACCGACGAGGGCCCCTTTCTGCTTGAGGCCAACACCTTTGCCGGACTGATGTGTACCCCCGTGGAAAAGCCTCACAGCTATGTTGGCATCATGGCCGTCGCCGATGGAATGAACGGCAAAGACCTGTTGGACGAGATCGTGAAGGCCGCACTCACTCGATACCAGTCGTGCTGAGCCAAGGATAACTATGGGCGCTCCGAGACTCGAGATCGATCTTGATAAAATCGGCCACAACGTTCGCTCGCTATGCACGTTGTTCGCCACAAAAGGAATTTGCATTACCGCCGTGACCAAAGCAGTCCTCGGTGACCCGCTTGTCGCCAAGGTGCTCGTGGACAACGGGATCAAGGCCATCGGCGATTCGCGGATTGCGAATATCCACAAAATGAAAGAGGCGGGTATCGAGACCGAATTTACGCTGATTCGCAGCCCAATGCCAAGCGAAACTGAAGAGGTCGTCCAGTACGCGGACATCAGTCTGAATACCGAAACTGCCGTCATCAAGCTGCTTTCGCGGTATGCCGCCAAGCACGGGAAGCGCCACCAAGTCATCCTGATGGTAGAGCTCGGCGACCTGAGAGAAGGCATCATGCCCTCTGAACTGGGATCGGCCATAGCGGAAACATTGGCGATGGAAGGCGTTGAACTGGTGGGCCTTGGGACAAACTTGGCCTGCTACGCCGGGGTGAATCCAACCCCGGAGAACATGGCGGAACTCTGTGATATTGCCACACGTCTTCGAAGCGAGTACGACATTCCCCTGGAGATTATTTCGGGCGGAAACTCGGCCAACTACGAGTGGTTTGTTTCGACCGCAGACCTTGGACAAGTCAACAACGTCCGTATCGGCGAAGCAATTCTTCTGGGCCGCGAGACCTTGCGCCGCGAGAGAATCCCGGGATTGTACACAGACGCCTTTACGCTCGTTGCTGAAGTTATCGAGCGAAAAACCAAGCCCTCGTTTCCCGTAGGACCACGCAGCCAGGATGCCTTCGGTGACATGTTTGAGTTTGAGGACAAGGGGTCCGTCAGCAAAGCCATTCTCGGAATAGGTAGACAGGACGTGGACCCTTCCGGAATCACGCCGAGGATTGCTGTTGAGTGCCTTGGCGCCAGCAGCGACCACCTCATTCTCGATGCCAAGGACACCGGCATAGTGGTCGGAAGTGAAGTCACGTTCGACGTTGATTACAGCGCATTGCTAAGGGCTATGACCTCACCTTACGTCGCCAAGGAATTCTTGGGACATCCTTAGCGGATGCTCCGTTCGGAAGAAGCGTGCTTGCGCAGCCAATCGAGCACGACCGCCTGCATCTCGGGCCCAAATCGGTTGTAGTCTTCGGGGGCCAGTTGCTCGACTTGGTCTTCGGCTCCCCAGAGTGCGTAGACGGGCTTGACCGCATCGACCGCCTGTTTCATCAGCGGCAACGGCGCCTCGCGGTCCAGCGTGGGCGTGACAAAGGCCACAGGACGCGGGGCCATGCATCCCGCCAACAGATGGATGTCGTAGGGGACTCGATTCTCATTGCCCGCGTAGAAACCCAGACGCGGCAAGTACAAGTGCCGATGCGACCAGCGGGTGATCCCGCCGCCGGTCGCGTCGCCGGTGTCGAGTCGGAACGGGGGCGGTCCGCACACGGCGATCAGGCCGGCCGGGCGATCGTCCAGCGCACACAGGTGTTGTCCCACCATGGCCCCCATGCCGTAGCCGACCACATAGATACGATCCGGATCCACGGAGTCGAGTCCCACCATCGCATCAAGGGCCGACTGGGCGTCGCGCACCATCTTGCCCATCAACGACCACTGGGGATAGCGTTCGTAGAACGTCTCTGCTTCCTGAACGCGGCGGCCGCAGCCGATCTGGTCATAGCAGAACACCGCGAACCCGGCCCGGGCGAACCGCGAGAAGGCGTTCTCGCCCCGGCGGTAGGCGGCCACGTACCCGTGCGACGAATTCATTGGGTGTAACCATAGAACGGCGGGCAGGCGTTGCCCGCTCTTCCCGGCCCGCCGCGGCGAGTAAAGATCTCCGTTGATGTACTCGCCGAACACGATGTCGTCTTTCTTGAGTGTTTTTCCCGTCTTGGGATGGCGGAGCAAGTCTTCGATGTGGTCCGGCTGCTCGCCGTATCGGCCGCCAGGGTTGACCACCTTCGGCGGCGCCACGCCCAACATAGCCTCGACCGCGCCCCGGACCTCTCCTTTCATTGCAGTCCATGCCGCCTGCGAATCGAGCGCCGCTGTGTCGTCGAGTCCGCGCTCGGGCGAGGCGGCAGGGTTAATTGTCACGCCACTGGCCTGGCGCCAAGCCTCCCAGTCGTGGGGGTAAAGCAGGCGCTCGGGAAACGCGAAGTCTCCACGCCCGAACTGCACGTCGCACCAGTCCATATAGCGTTCGATCACGGCGGCGGACGTCTCATGGCCCCCGGCGCGCCAGAGTATCCGCAGGGAGTCCTCGGCGCCCAGGAATTTGTAAACGCGTTTGGCGGAGAGATAGGTCTTCTCCATGGCCCACGCACTCTCGACGCCGTCGTTGTAAGCGATGCTCAGCAGGCAGGGCCGCGGGGCACTCAGGGCCACCAGTTCGTGCAGGTCGATCGGGAGCCGGTCTTCGCGCCCCACGAAGAAGCGCCAACGTGGATGGAACCAATCGGGGAAGACACGCGTGATGTTCTCGATCCCCTCGCCGAAATGCTGTTCCGAGTAGAACCGCGTCGGCAGGCAGCCCCCGGCTCCGGAACTGCTGGAAATGACGACACCGACGCGCTCGTCGATGGCTGAGGCGATCAGGGAAAGCTTGCCGTTGCGCGAGTGACCGGTCAGGGCGACACGCGCGGTATCGGCTTCGGGGAGCGTCTCGAGGTAGTCGATGCAGCGGCCCGCCGCCCACGCGCGGCGTGTCAGGCGCGACCAGTCGTGCTCGGGGTAAGCTTTGAGGAACGAGTCCGTGTCGTCGCGAGAGTCCGACCCCGCGTAGACGCAGCACAGATAGCCGCGTTGCAGCGCGACGCGGGCCCAGCCGTTGTGGTTCTCCTGCGTGAGGAAGACGGGAAATGGGCCTTCGCCCTGGGGAATGTAGCACACGAGCCACAGGCGTCCTTTACGCCCCGCCCCGAACCGAAGCTCCACCTCGCGCACGAGCACGCCGGTCTGCGACTCCTCGCTCAGCACAACGGCCTCCAGGTTGTCCGGACGCGGCGGCACACTCCCGAGGATCCATTGATGAAACTCCGCCTTCAGTTGCTCGCGCCGCTGAGGCCAGTCCGCCTTTGTGGAGCCCCCCTCCAAAGGGTCAGGCAGCGCCGAAACCGAAGGCATCGCGTCGAAATCGGGCGGCAGTTCGCCCGATTCGTCCAACCAAGATTCCCATTCCTCGCTTTGCGGCAACACACGCCGCAACTGCTCCAGGTTCTCGCGCCGCGTTCCCAGATCATCCGCAGCCAACGCGGCCTGGAACAGCGCGATTCCGGCCAGCATTGTCCCCATCAGCACGCACCTCCCCGCGGTCGGTCTCCTCATCGGGTGTCCTCCCCTCGTGGCGCATCGTGTTCTCCACGGGCAAGTAAACGTCATCACGGCACCCAAGTCAAACAGGCCACGGACGACGGAAGCGCCCCGCGGAACGGGGCGCTTCCGATGTCGACTCAGTAAACGTACTTGGACAGGCTACGGCGCCAGAATAGCGCCCGATGCACGACCCATCCAGTAGTAGAGCACGTCCTCCCAGCCGGCATGGCCGAAGGCGAGATTGTTGTAGCCTTCACCGGTGCGGGCAGCCGAGCGCTGACCATCGAAGTCGCTGTGTGTCCGCTGATGCGGCAACGCTGCCTCGACGGTGTGCTCCGCGTCCTGGTAGGTGAAACGCGGGTCGGCGTGGTTGTCGATCTCGAGCGCCCACTGGATTCCGTCCGGCGCGCAGAGAAGCCCGCCTTCGTGGGTCGCCTGAGCCCAAGCCGGAAGATCGCCCGGGTCGAAGAAGGTCGAGATGGACGTGTAGAACATGTTCATGTGGGTGAACGTCGCGTTGTACTCGTCCCGGAAATCCACTTTGTAGTCAAAGAGTCTGAGGGGATCGGTCTCGAGTGCCGCGATCATCCACATGCGTGCCCAGTTCATCCAGGACACCCAGTAGTCGCTGTCGTACAAACTCTTGCGGGTAAAGTCCAGACTGGTATAGCCGGTGATGTCACTGGCGAAGCCCGAGTACTTAACGGGGTTGGCCTTGTACGCAACACGCTTCTGCAGTTGCATCATGTTGGCCGTCGGCGCTTCGCCGATACCGCCTTGCCCATCCTTTATGAACCAACTGTCCGCGATGAGTTGGTCGACGACGCGTTCCGTCACGACCTGCGCACGCGTGACCAGCGCGGCATCTTGACTGTACTGAAGCACCGCGCCCAGTCCTACGAATAGCCCCGTGTGCGTGTCGCGACTGGGTCCGCCCAGCCACGTCTGGTCGGTCCAGGGGGCGGCGCCGGTGTAGGAACCGGGACCGTAGGGGTCGTAGTAGTTAAAGTAGTAGGGGTCGGCCGTGGGTCCCGAGAACCTGGCCACCCATCCGCCACCGGTGATCTGCGTGTTACGCTCGATGGCGTCCATCAGAGTATCGATGTCGTCAAGCGTCTGCTGATCGGTGGGCATCATCGAGTGCTTCAGGCACAGGGCACCCAAAAAGACGCCGCTCCATGCCATGCTGTCGCCCAGTCCCTGATAGGCGTGCAGCGTGGTGCGGTCGAAGTCCTGGTACCACTTGGAGCCAAGCTGGCCCCACGGCAGGTAATTGGTGCGGACGTCGTCAAGGCGTTTCTCGACCTTGTTCAGCATCTCGGCACGCTGATTGTCGGTCGAAACAGTCCAACCCGACCACGTGCTTCGGGCGATGTCCATCAGTTGCTGCTCCTGGGCGGCCGTGGGATGACACGTTGTGCCGTTCTCCAAAAACGTGGCGTAGATGGTGGTATCGCCGCTGATGGTGATAGCCGCCGGATTCTCCAGGCCCGGATAGGTCGGGCTGATCGAGAATGATGACGTCGGCTGGTAGGACCAGTGGTCGAACGCCCAACCGGCAAGTTCTTCACCGGCTTGGGCCGGTGGCACATCGGGCTTGGTAGAGAACTGGTGCCCGGCCGAAGGAGTAAACGACACGTTCACCACCTGCCCGTCGTAGTAAGGCCCCGCCGGATCGAGTTCGTAAAGGCCCTGCCCAATGACGTTGACGTTCAGCCAGTAGTCGCCCTCCGGCGCAAAATTGGCCTGAACCGTCTTGTCCGCAGGCACGTCCTGTATAAGCCAGGAGGCGTAGCAGTTGGCGAAACAGTTGTCCAGGACCCAAGTCATCGACTGGTTGTTGACGTGAATCGGGTCAATCAGATCGCCCGAGCTGTTCATGCAGTCGGGGTGCGTCGGGAAATCGGGATTACCGCCCTGCCAGGGATCGAAAACGGGGTCTTGCCCAGGGAACAAAGTCGTGTACGCGCTGAACCAGCCGGGGTATCCGTAGTGATAGTGACACACGCCCTGGTTGTTGACGTACACCAGATTGGATACACTGCGCAGATAGGTACCGAGGTTGGCGAGCGCGTCGTTGAGCTGACGTACGGACGGCTGTCCCAGCAGTGCCCACATGGCCTGGGCCGACGTGTTGTTAGCCTGCAGCACCGAGTCATAGAGATTGAGATAGTCGTATCCTGCCAGACATACCTTCAATCCGGGCCGCACCGAACGCATATGGTTGACCATCGTCTGCACATCGCCCTGGATGGTCGTGAACAGCGCGTCCTGCTGCTGCGTCGTAAGGGCGGTGTTCCAACCGCCCAGGAAATCGTTGCCGCCAATGGAAAGATGGACAATATTGATCGTGGGATTGGCCAACAGCGCATCGGTGAGAATCTGCAGATTGGCCACCCACCAGGCCGCCGTTGTGCCGCCAATGGCGGTGGTGGCGCCTTCGACCGTGTATTGGCCGTAGCCGTTGTAATCGAGCACATTCTGCAGGAGTCCCTCCTGCCACAACTGCTGAGCCCAACTGTCGCCCACAATGAGAATACGCACGCCGGTCGGAGCGGGTTGCGTGGTGAGGGTGATACTCTGCGGGTTCGTTGTCCCACCCAAGTCGCCCGACCATCCGACAAACTGGTTGTCCACATCCGGCGCAGCCGTCAATTGCACCGTCTCGCCCGCGTAGAACGGCGAAGCCAGATCCGTCGAGACCGATCCGTTCCCGCTGGTCGTGATGGTCAGACTGACTTCGGCCTTCTCGACGAACACCGCCGTAACGCGTGTATAGTGATTGATGGTGAACGTCAGAGGGTTGTCATAGTAGGTTGCGGCAAGGGCGGCCCCAGAGCCGGCCACGATGGCCACTACAACAACGGACACCACCGCCCTGCGAAGCATCGAGCGGCGTTTGGCAAGCAGCCACGCCGCCAGCGCCAGTAGAGACGGGATCAGCGGCAAAAGTGCCTTGCCTAATGAAAGACCGGCGGGCGCGCCGGCCCCGACCGCACCGGTGCTGCAACTGGAATCTGAGGCGGTCTTGAAATGCCACAGGTCGCCGGTCGTAACGCCGGCGATGTTTGTGCTGTCTACGCGCCAGTAAGTTTCCTTGTCGCCCCCGAGCGTGCCTGGATCGAACCAGCCGGTCTGGCTTTGCCCGCGGTAGGTCATCAACTGGGGATAGTCCTGGCCGAGATACACGTTGTCGGCCGTGGAACCCGAGCCTATGCTCCAATACAGATCCGCGTTGACATTCACGTTTTGTTGCATGAAATAGGGGTTGGGGTTGGCCGCCTTGCCGGGTAGGGGATATTCGTCCACCACCCAATGCGAGAACTCCCATCCGCGCACGGGTGTGGCGGTCAAGGTGACTTGGGTACCAGGGGCATAAGAGCCCCCCGAAGGGCTGACAGAACCTTCGCCTTGGACATAGGTCACGAGGTCCACGGCCGAGGCCGGAACGGCTACGAGTGCGAGGATCAACACGGCGAGCAAGGTGCACGCGCTGTGTGTACTGCCTCTTGTAGGCTTCATCATGGTGATGCTCCTCCTTACCATTCGTAGTTGGATACACTTATTCTGATGGATTGGTGAAGAAATTACTTGAAGCGACCTAGCCCCGCCCCTAGGACGAGGCATGCCGGATTGCCGTCACGCCGTTCTTTGCGCTTTCCTCCTTTCTTCGGTCACAACCGTGCCGGTGAGCCGCACGTTCCACGGATTTCCAGCCCCTCCTACTGAACCCCACTTCCCCAGTGCCCGCCAGTCCGAGAGCGCCTGCGACGGCACGGCGAGAACCCGCTCCCGCCTGCCCGATTCTTACGGCATTCCCGAGGGTACGGGCACTAAATGTAATGCACTTTACTCAAATAGTCAAGCATTTTTTACTTTTTCTCGATCATTGAGATCGATGAATACCTTGAAGTACTTATATAACAAGACGTTAACAAATATCATGATATTTATCTAAATATAACTACATTTAGGCGCGCCAGGCATCAAAGATACGGTTAAGAACAGCGCATAGGCACAAAAATATCCGATCTGAGTTTTCTTTGACGGGGGGAGTTCCGTTCCAGTATGCTCCGGGGAATCCACTCTCGGAGGGAGAAGACTCCGTGTTCTGTAAAAGCACAATGTCCTGGTGGCGCCGCTGGCTGGAAATCGCACTCGTGGCGGGTTACTTCCTGCTGCTGGTGCACCTGCTCACCGGACCGGACGGGGGGCTGGTTCCGTTGCTCGCGTCCGGGGCGCTATCGGCCACGGTATGGAGTTGGTCGTGGTCGTCCGGGTTTCCCGAGCGGCACGCCGATCGGCGCCTGTGGGCGGTCGTTTCGGGATTGGGATCCGGTTTGTGCCTGTTCGCGCTGAGCCGCCGCCTGGGCTGGGTCGACTGGCCCCTGCAACGCCCTGGCAGCCTGGCGGAATACGCCCTCCTCCTGTGCAGCCACGTGGCCCTGATCGCGGTCACTGCGGCGGGACTCGTTTGGTCGTTGAATAGCCCCCGGTTCGCCGCCCTCCTCTCCCCTTTTCGCCTAGCCCGATGGGGCGCCTGGCCCCGTAGAGGCATGCACCTTCTCTGGGCCCCGGTAGTCGTCTGCTGGGGATGGGCGGGCTGGTACGTACTCTCGCGAGCGCCGCACGTGGATGGCGCGGTGGGCCTCCTTGCCATCATCGCGTTGACGAAGGCGGCCCTCACCGGCGTAGGCGAGGAATTCTTCTACCGTGGCGTGCTTCAGTCTGTATGCACCGCGAGATTCGGAGTGTGTGGCGGCATTCTGTGCCAGGCGTTGCTCTACACCCTGTTCCACGTTCATCTCGGCGCCGCCCTGGTCGGAAACCACTCCGCCTTCCTGGGAGCAGTATTCGTACTGGGAGTCCTGTTCGGCGCCGTCACGCACCGCGCCCAGGGCATCGGCTGGGCGTGCTGTGTCCATACCTCACTCGACGTGCTGGTGGAATGGAGTAACTTGTCGTGATAACACATAGGAGCAACACCTGATGCCGCCGATGGTCCTGGCCGTCCTCACGGAGTACTACTACATTGGAACACTGGCCTTCTGCGTAGGCGGCGCCCTCGCCCTCTGGAACATGACCCGCAGGGGGATCCCCTTTCCACTGGGCGTCATCACAATGACGATCGCAATCTACGCGGGCCTGGTGGGCTCACGGCTGTTTTACGTTGCCTCACACCACCCAACGCTACTGTGGTACAACTTCCCGAGAGCTTTGGTGTTCTGGCAAGGGAACTTGAGTTGGTTCGGCGGCGCTCCAGTGGGCTTCCTCGCAATGTTTCTAGTGCTCAAGGCGGCCCGCAGGCCATTCTGGTCCACGGCCGGCTTGTGTGCCCCCGGTTTCGCCCTCTCCCACGCCATAGCCCGCCTAGGCTGCCTGGCCAATGGATGCTGCCACGGCGCTCCGACCTCCGTGCCTTGGGCAATCTATTCCGCTCGCCTCCATGCCGACGTCCATCCAACCCAGCTCTATGGCATGGCGGCCGAGATCTGCGTGGCCGCCATGCTCCAGTCCCAAGTCAAACACGAGACGCGGCGCCGCTACCTGCTACCTCTATACGGCCTCCTACTCGGCTCGCACCGTTTCGTGTTGGAGGCATTCCGCGGAACTCCCCCCGGCCCCGAGTTGATCGAAGGGCTGAGGTACTACCAAGTCGTGGCCCTCGCCTCGATCGCCGTATCCTTCGCACTCCTGATGGTGCTCTGGAAAGGTAGGCGAGGTGTGATCGCCGCCCTGATTCCCGCAGCCTTGCTGGCTCTGGCGCTCGTGCTCTTCCGCCCCGTGCAAGAGACGGCGTTGATTCGCGCCCGTGCCGAGAGCCACAGATTCGTCGTGGTATCGAGGACGATGTTCGCCGACGCCCTCCAGCCATGGGTGGCGTTTCGCGAGCAGCAAGGCTTCGAGGTCGTCACGGAATACTGGGATGAGTCCCCCTCCCGTCATGAAGTCGAACAAAGGATCCGGCGGCAGCCTCGCGGGCTCTGTGCCTACATCATGATCGTGGGCGACTGCGCGGCCGAAGCGGAGACCGCGGATGCGGCGTGGCATATGCCCTCTCGCATTATAACGTCCCAATCCGCCTTGCCCTCAAGCCGGTTTGTGTCGGACGTGCTCTATGGCGATCTCGATGGCGATGGGTTGCCTGACGTGCCGGTGGGACGTCTGCCGGTGCGGACCCCGGGCGAACTCAAGACTCAGATAGGCAAGGTTATCTCGTTCGAGAAAAGTCAACGGAGCCCTGCCTGGTTCCGAGCCGTCCTCTGGACGGGCGCATCCGGCATGGACCGTGAAATGGAGCGGATCCGGCGCCAAATCTGCGCCCGGCTCCCGCGGTGGCTGGATGTTTTTGCGTTGAGCGGCGATGAGACCTCCCCTTTCAGCGGCAATGCCTTCGAGCAACCCGACCGCTTCCTAGAGGCCATTCAGGAACCGGCCATGCTGTCCGTGGTCGTGTCCCACGGACAGCATCACAACGTGGTCACAGGCCACCACCAAGACGTCCCCATCGCGCTGACAACGGCCCAGGTCAGCCAGATCGAGTCGGACGAGCCCTTGGGGTTCCTGTATCTGCTCGCCTGCGACACCGGCACATTCAACCTGCCAGAGGGCGAAGGCGATTGCCTCTCCGAGGTCTTTGTGAAGCACCCCACGGGGCCGATCGCGGCGGTGGCATCGTCCACCCCCGTCCATCCGCTCACCAACTACTTGATGGCCAAGGCGTTGGCCCATCACCTCTCCGCGAGGCCTCGCGGCATCGGGGACTACGCGCTGGCGGTACAACGTCAACTCGGGGTGATCGGGAAGAGAAGTTTCGCAGAGGCCGCCGTCAACGACCGGCTGGCGCGCGAACTCGCGGATGCCGTGAAGACTGGGGAGGTCTGGACCACGCCGGGCATCCTCGCCCACGAGGCGCTCAGTTACAATCTGCTCGGCGATCCCGCCTGCCCCCTTCATATCCCTCGCCCGATGAAAGTGGACGTGATGACCAGTGAGAAAGGGGAGATGGTGGCTTCAGGACCGGCTGGGGGAAACAGCGAACTGATAGTTGACCGGCTCTCGCCCCGAGACACCGGGGAGACGCTCCCGGACGACCTGCCCCCTGAGAGGAGGCAGGCGCGCTTCCTGGAAGTCAACGCAGCGCCCCAAAGACTCCTGCGTAAGAGCATAACCGAGGGCCAGTGGACCGCTGAGTTTTCGATCTCTTTGGACTACCACACCAGCCACGACTACATCCGCTTCATCACCTACGGCGAAGGCGAACCCCAGTACCATGTGTACTCGAGCAAGCCCTTCGCACCTGAAGTTCTCAACGGCTACCACGAAACGCTCCAGGGCACGCCTGAGCAGAACCCGCCGGGGTAGTCTGCAAACGGCCCACGAGGACACGCGATCCAACGAAGCGCCGGGAACTTGCGGAATGCGCGCTCGCAGCAGAGCGTTTGGTGAGCGATGCGGGCTAGAAATCCTCCAAATCCTCGTCGGACAGAGGAATAACCTGTTCAGGGCTCACTGAATGGCTCACGTTCCGCGCGGGAACTTGCTGATCGAAGGACGCGGCCAGCGTGACCGCGGCCGGCACGGAGGCGCTGACAGGTGGGGGAGGCACCGCCCCGTTTCCGCTGTGACCGGACGCCGCGCCGCCTACAAGAACAGTCAGTTCATCGACCATTGCCTGGAGTTCTCCCGCCTGCGACGATAGTTCCTCGCTGGCTGAAGCCGCTTCCTCGGAGCTTGCCGCATTTCCTTGAGTAATTTGATCCATCTGAGTTACAGCGGTCGTAACCTGGTCGATTCCCTGGGCCTGCTCGTCGGAAGCAGCCGTGACCTCGCCCAACAGCCCCCCCACCTTGGCGGCACTTTCCTGCAACTCTTCGAGGATCTGTCCGACCTCGGCAGTGGTCTCCACGCCGCGGTCGGAATTCTGCTGCGACTCCTCGATAAGGGCCGACGTGTCGCCTGCCGCGCCGGCACTTCGCTGCGCCAGATTGCGCACCTCTTCGGCGACGACCGCGAACCCTTTGCCAGCGTCCCCCGCGCGTGCAGCCTCGACGGCGGCGTTCAACGCCAACAGATTGGTCTGGAACGCGATCTCGTCGATCGTTCGAATGATCTTCGCCGTCTCGTTGGAGGATCGCTTGATCTCGCCGATGGCCTGCGACATCTGCTCCATGGCTTCGGCGCCGCGCTGCAGGACTCTACCGGTCTCGTTCATCAGGGCGTTGGCCTGACTTGCGTTGTCGGCGTTCTGTTTGGTCGTCGAACTCATCTCCTCGAGCGCGGCCGAGGTCTCCTCCAGGCTAGACGCTTGCTCACTCGCACCTTCGGCGAGCAATTGGCTGGACTGTGCCACTTGCCTGGCCGCGGCATTCATCTGAAGTGCGCCGCTCGACAGTTCCTGAATGATATGGGTCAACGACCTGATGATGCTACGGGCGATGGCGATGGCGAGGAACACGCCAACGATTACGGTGATGCCGCTGACCACGGACACGGCCAAGTTGGTCCAACTGGCCGCCTTCAGCATCTGCTCATCGGTCATGATGTTGTCTGTGACTATCGCGTTAATCTTGGCCAGCAGTCCCTGGGTCGCAAGAAGACTGGGAATGGTCTTCTCGGCGAAGACCTTCTTGGCACGCTCCATCCCCAAGAGGGCCTTCGCCGCCGCCGCCGTCATCGCCTCGAGATGCCCCAAGGTCTCCTGCAGCAGCGGCACCGTTTCCTCGTCGAAGATCCGCCTGGCCTCTGCCTGACCCTCGACCAGTTGCCTCTCCGCGGTGATGGCACGCTGGAAGCCATCATCTACTTGCTGCAGGGCGGGCAGGGCAACATCGTCGAAGATCTGCTGCGCCTGCGTGCGGCCCGCGGCGCCCCGCGCCAGAGCCTCGCCTATCGCTATGGCCGATTCGTGAAGCTGACGATGCGGTTCGCGACTCTCCTCAACGATCTCCGCGAACAGTGGGAAGCTATCCGCATAGGCGCGGCATGCGTCCGAGTGTATGAACTTGCCGTAGGCGCACTGGGCGGGATCAGTCTGGACACCCAGATCCGATTTGCCCAAGATGATACATTCACTGACTTTCTGCACCCATTCCTTGTGGTCTATCAGGCGATCGAGCAGCAACTGCGACAACCCCACGTGGATCTGTTTGTAATGGGCGCCAAATTTGATGGCGCTCTCGTGCAGGCGCTCGTGGCTGCCGATGAGGGCGTCCCACGCCCTGCAAAATTCAGGAGTGCCGTGGTCGTAGGCCGCACGCGCTTCGTCCGACGCCAGCCACCTGCCCAACGCACACTTCGCCGGGTCGGTCGCCACATGCAACACCGCCCTGTTCTCCAAGAGGGTATCGCGGAGGACGTTCGCCCATCGCAGATGATCCACCTGACGAGCGGCCAGTTTGCCCGGCAGCAGCACGTCCGCCTGCCTGAAATACTCCCGAATCTCAATAGCTGATTGGTGAAGCATGCGGTGCGCTTGCTCAATCTGCTTCAGCAACTCCCTCAGTTCCGGCACGAGTTGCCGCGCACGCTCACCCCCGGCGCCATACAGCCACTGACCCAAACCACATTGATGATCGTCCATCTCGGCCGCCATCTGCGTTACGGAATCATCCGTCAGAAGCGCGTTGACCTTGCTCGCCCATTTCAGATGATCCACTTCGCATTGCACGACCTCGCCACGCAGTTTGTTGCCCTCAATGACCGCCGTTGCGTTGCCTACGATGTCTCTGATTCCCACCAGCGATGCAATCCCCATCACGAGCAGAAGAATCAGTACCGCCCCGAATCCACCATAGATCCTCTTGCCCACTGTCATCTGTGCCATTATCGAGTCTCCTCCAACACGTTGGATACTCCCACCGGGCCGTTTCCTGAACTCCGGCCAACACCACGAGAGACGGACATCGTGCTGGCCCGGCCCTGAAGCTAAGCCAGACTTACCAACGCCTGCGGGAAGCATCAACCACTCATCAGCCACCGCTTGCAGCGACCCACGCTCGGGATTTATCAATTTTCTCAATATTGATGATGGTTTGTCAAGTGATAATTTGTGCCCCTCCCTTGCCAGAGGAGACGGGGGCTGCACTTGCGGACACTTGCGAACGTACTACTACGATGAAATCTGTGCGGACTTAACCTCCATGTTTTTGCGACAAGCAGAATCCGTATACCATTGCGATCTTGGGCGATTCGGTCTTCTTGACAGATGCAGGCGCCCCGCCTATACTACGCCGGTTGCCAAGGAACTAACTCGAAAGGAGGTGGACGAGCCGAAAACCAGGATCCGGGCTAAGGGAAGCACGGTGCAAATCCGTCGCAGTCGCGCTGCTGTGACCGGGGACGAAATCCGAAGTAAACCACTGTCCACGATGGACGGGAAGGTTCGGAGAGTAGGACGATCCGGAAGCCAGAAGACCTGCCCCAAAATCTGCAAGATCTGTTGCAATTTCGCGAAAGGATTGCCGCAGGACGGACATTAGGATGTTCTTTCCTGCCTTCTTTTCTACCCCCTGTGTTACCCAGTTTCTGTTTCTTCATGAAAGCATGAAAGGACCATCCGATGAAGATGATGTCTGTTGTTGCACTATCGCTCGCCTTGTGTGTTTCGGCCCTCCCCGCCTTCGCGGCCGGCGCCGGTTTCGTAGAGTTCACCGGTTTTCCGCAGACCGCCAAGTACAACGTAGTCGGCGCGGCGCTGCCCGACGGACGCCTCGTAGTCTGGAACGGAGCCGACGTGTATGCACAGGTTCTTCCGGGCGCCGACAGCTTCGCGGTGATCGCCAGCGGCTATGACGGTGACCCGGCGTTCATTGCCCTGTCGCCTGACGGCCACACCGTACTAATGGGCGCCGGCGGCTTCGCCGACCCGTACACCAACCAGATCTACCTGCTCGACACCTCCGCTCCGGCCGACTTTGCCCCCGAGGCCGTCGTCCTGACGCGAGCCCACTTCTCGGCCGTCTATCTCACCGAAAACCTGGTGCTGATCGACGCGGGCACCCCCTCATTCGCCAGTGAACTGGTCATCATGGATCTGGCCGCCAAGTCGGCGCCGGCGCCGGTCGTTGTCAAGACCGGGGCCTACGCGAAGGCTCAAGTCGTCGACAAGCCGGGCTACTCCACACTGTTGGCCCTGGACCCCGCCAGCGGCCGCGTGTACGCCATGGATGGCGCCTCGCGCGAGCTGCGCTACTTCAGCCGTTCGGCCCTGGTTAACGCATTCAACGCTGCCAGCACCCTCGACTGGGCTGCGGACGGCGCCTTGGTCGGGGCCGCGGGCGACTACTTTGGCGGAGGCGTCTCGGGCGTGACGCCCGAGGGCAACTTGGTTATCGGCGGCTCCGAAGGCTGGGGCCTTCCGGGTGGCGTGCAGATCGTCGATCCCGACACCGGTTCCGTGGTCGAGTCGCTTGACCCGGACGGCGCGCAGGGCTACACGAGTGTTATCTACAATCCCGTTGCGGACACCATCGTAGCCGTTGTTGGAACCACGGCCTACACTGACGCGGCGCCCGCCAACACTCCCGTCGCAGGTATGGCTGCGCTAGTGGTTCTGGGCGGCGCTCTGATGGCCACAGCCCTGAAACGCAGGCACTAGCCCCGGTATATTTG